>NZ_JAFCAC010000100.1:0-522 GCF_018588165.1 Thermoanaerobacter sp. CM-CNRG TB177 | reverse complement strand
GTCTTCCGACTTAGCAGAGACCTGTGTTTTTGGTAAACAGTCGCTTGGGCCTCTTCTCTGCGGCCTTTCGGCACTCCTTCTCCCGAAGTTACGGAGTCATTTTGCCGAGTTCCTTAATGAGGGTTCTCCCGCTCGCCTGTGGATTCTCTCCTCGCCTACCTGTGTCGGTTTGTAGTACGGGCACCTCAGGCCTCGATAGCGGCTTTTCTCGGCAGCTGCTTCGGTGGCTTCGCCTTCCGGCTCCCCTTCTCAGACCCCTGCCAGTACGCGGATTTGCCTACGTACCCTTCGGTGCCTGATTGGACGTGCCCTACCAACCGCACGCTCCACCTATCTCGCTGCGTCCCCGCCTCTCTTTGCGGCCCTCGGTGGTACCGGATTCTCTACCGGTTCCCCATCGCCTACGCTTTAAGCCTCGGCTTAGGCCCCGACTTACCCTGGGTGGATTACCCTTCCCCAGGAAACCTCAGGCTTCCGGCGGTAAGGTTTCTCACCTTACTCTCGTTACTCATGCCGGCATTC
>NZ_JAFCAC010000099.1:0-43308 GCF_018588165.1 Thermoanaerobacter sp. CM-CNRG TB177 | reverse complement strand
TTAGTTTTGTCGCTTTGGAACATCGGAGCGACGATGCAAAATATCTCCTTTGAAAATTTTTTAACTTTGTCAACAAACTGAGGGATAGTACATACTATCCCCTTGAATACTCAAAAACTTCAGTATATTCACTCATAAAAATGTCAATAGGTAAAACCCAATATCCGTCATTATAGTCAATATCAATACCTGTAATTTTATAATATCCTCTCCAAGGAATCAATGAACAATACCAAACTTTTGAGTTGCTTTTATGAGCACTCCAATAATATCTCTCTCCTATATGTTTTGCAAGTTCATCGACAACTGCAATTCTTTGTTGTAAAGTCGTATTAGGCACATAAAGTCCCCATGCTTCTCCAAAGTTTTCATGATAAAATCGAATAGACTCGTATATTACTCCTTTATTTGGTTCTGCAGTGAGTAAGCATTCATCATCAACGCTCCCATGATATCTTCCGCTATCGAATATAGCAGCATGTCTAATAGCACCTTGTATGTGAAATCCCGGGCTTGTGGCTAAAACAATATCGCCTATAGTAAAATTTTCAAAAGAGATATTGTTGCGATAGACTTCTTTTTTTCTTTTGGAAGAAATGTTTATCCCAAATACTTCTTCATAATATACGTTTTTTAACAGTTCATAAAGGCTGATTTTATATCTTTTCTCTTCAAACTTTTCCTCATAGGGTTTTGATATCATTATGTGGTCTCCAATTTTCAAAAATCTATTATAAAAAGTTTTTTTGGGTATTGTGTTTTTCCTTTTAATTGCCTCTTTTTGATAGAATTCTATAATGTCAATTCCTTTATATTTTTTTGTTCTATTTTCCTCCCACATATATGCATCATCTCCATGATACATATATGTGGTTAATCCCTTTTATTTGTGCATGTCTTACTTTAATGATTTGTTATATCAAAAATCATTTTCACTGCATACAACAAAGTGACAGAAATCAATATAGGCCTTATAAGCCGAGCTCCATTTTTTATAGCCAGCTTTGTCCCCAATCTTGCCCCCAGTATCATTGCTAACGCCATGGGAATTGCAATAGAATACAATATCTTACCATGTAACGCAAACATAATTAGTGAAGTTATATTGCTTACAAAATTCAGTATTTTCCCATTTCCTGCACTTATTTTAAAATCATAATTCAAAAGTGTTAAGAATAAAAAAATGTAAAATGAACCTGTTCCCGGTCCAAAAAAGCCATCATAAAAGCCAAGAATTATAGAAATTATAAGGCCTATTGCAATAGTCTTTTTATTAACGCCTTCAAATTTGTTTTCATTGCCTATATTTTTAACAAATAAGGTGTATATTGCAACAAAAATCATTAAAATAATTATAATTATCCTTAATTGTGAGCTGTCTAACAAAAGTACAGTTTTGACTCCAAGAATTGCACCTAATAAAGTCCCAAATACCAAGTATTTTAACAAATCTCCATCATACACTCTATACTTTATAAAAGTTAAAGAACTAGTAAAAGAAGCACAAGAAGCAGCAAATTTGTTAGTTCCAAGTGCAAAAGCTGGAGGTACTCCAAGTACTAAAAGACCTGGAAGACTTATTATACCGCCTCCACCTGCTATAGAATCAATAAATGCAGCTGCAAATCCAATACCACAAAGTGCTACAATATATTCAATCGACAACGTTACCACCTCGACGCTAAAATAAAAATACCCCTCCATTTCATAATATCATCACTTTTATGTTTTGTCACTTATCCTTTGCTGGAACTTGGGTAGAAATTTTTTAACAATTGCTGTATTTATGCCCGATAATTTGAAATAATTTTTTATGAGTCCTTCACAACTTGGCAGGCCTCATAAATTAAAGCTAAGTATAAGTTTTTGCTATATTTAATAAAAACTCTTTTATTTCTTCATACTTTTCCATTTTAAACACTGCTTCTCTCAGTCTTGCACTTCCATGTAATCCCTTTAAATACCAAGCAATGTGTTTTCTCATTTCTAAAATACCTGTTCGTTCTCCTTTATATTCTATCATCATTTCCAAATGCCTGATAATCACTTCTATTTTTTCTTGTATTGTCGGCTCAGGAAGTAATTCTCCGGTATTTAAAAAATGTACAGTTCTTTTAAATATCCAGGGATTACCCTGCGCACCACGTCCTATTAAAATTGCATCGCATCCCGTTTCCTCCAACATTCTTTTTGCATCTTCTGGTGTAAATATATCACCATTGCCTATAACAGGTATTTTTACACTTTCTTTGACTTTTTTTATTATACTCCAGTCAGCTTTTCCAGAATAAAATTGTTCTCTCGTCCTTCCATGTACTGCTACTGCTTTAACGCCAACCTTTTCAGCAATTTGCGCTATTTCCACAGCATTTACATGGTTGTCATCCCACCCTTTTCTTATTTTAACTGTCACAGGCTTATTTGATGCTTTAACAACAGATTCCATCACTTTCTCTGCTAATTCTGGTTTTAGCATGAGTGCCGCTCCATCACCATTTTTAACTATTTTAGGTGTAGGGCATCCCATGTTTATATCGAGAATTAAAGCTTTACTGTCATTTAGCCTTTTTGCTATTTCTCCCATAATGTCTGGGTCAGAGCCGAATATTTGTAAAGCTACACTTTCTCCTTCATCGATGTCTGTCAAAAGCTTTGTATTTTCACTGCCATAATAAAGACCTTTGGCACTCACCATTTCTGTATATGCAAGACCACAACCCATCTCTTGACAAATTAATCTAAAAGGCTTATCTGTAACCCCTGCCATAGGAGATAAAAAAACATTATTTTTAAGAATTATATTACCTATTTTCAAAATTACTTCATCCTTTCGCTGTAAATTCCTCTATATAATCCACTTACCTATATATTTTATCACATTATCACATACTTTCTTCTCTTAACTGTCTTTGCAAAAAAGAAAAGCTGCGGTTTCCCACAGCTTTTCTTTCTTTACATTTTATTTCGTATATTTTGCGTATACATATCCAAATCCGCCCTTATACTGTATCTGATACCATCCATTATATTCTCCAACTACCTTTAGCAATGTTCCATATGGTACTGCTCCTATTTTCTTTGCATTTATAGAATTCTCCACTCTTACATTTAACCCGCTCTTAGCAGTGACTTTTACAGCTTTCAAAACAGTTACATTTGACGGATTGGGCGTTGCAGCAACGTATTTGCCGTAGATATATCCTGTTTTGCCATTGTAGTCAATCTTATACCAGCCGTTGACTTCTTCAAGCAATGTCACAACTTTTCCGGCAGGAAGTACTCCTATAATTTTGCTTGAAGTGCTTGCGCCTGTCCTCACCTTAAGCGCTGATGCAGTTACAATGCCATAGTTGTATACAGGTTGTGGTGCAGGTTGTGGTGCTGGTGCTTCAATTTCTTCTTCTACAGGTGTTGTTGAGATATACCAGTAATTTTCAACAGTTGGTGTAATTGTACCATGCTCTTGAATATATCTGATCATCAAATTCCTTACCTGTCCGTCATCGCCATAAGCTTTTGCGGAATCAAATACGATTTCTGGATTTGTTATTCCAGCAGCTTGCATGAATCCGCCGCCACCATTGAATCTATAGTTGTTTATTGCTACTGTGAATACATCATCGTCTTTGACAAGTTTGCCATTTACTTTGAGGTTCTTAATTCTGTGCCCTGCTGGTTCTGTTAAATCTATTACATAGCTTGCGCCGTATAGTTGGTCAAGATTATAATCTGGTATATTTAAAGTAGGATCTTTTGTTATAGGTTCATCTGGAGAAGAAACTTGTTTGTAATATCTTGCTGACCATTCCATCCAGTCTTTTAATTGTTTGCCTGTCATCTTTATTCCATACAAGTAGTTTTCATATACATATACACCCATAATGTCTTGAATTGTTATATCGCCTTTCAATATCTTTGCTGAACTGCTAAGTGGTGCAGCAATTGATAGATCAGTTTTTGCATAATATTTTTGAACTTTGTTGATAAGGTCCATTATAGCTGTCTCTTTTACTGTCTGTTCAGTACCTAAGAAGTCACCTGCTGCAACACCGATTTTTGTTCCTATATATTTAAGTGTTGCATCTTGATATGGTTGTGCAAGGTTTAAAATATCTGGGTCTGCTTGTACAGAATCATCCATTTTTATAGTTGCACTCCATTTGCTATCTATTACCCATTTTCCATCAGCATTTTTGCTTATATTAAAGTTTATCTGTGATACATATTCGCCCCATCTTCCAGGTTGTGTTACTATAACTGTTTGCCCTGCAGAATTCGTATAGGTACGTTGTGGTATATTAGCATGTGTATGCCCTGCAACTATTGCATCAATGCCATTTACTTGCGTTGCTACAGCAATTACCTGATTTTCTGGAATAATATCTGTTGGTTTTTCTTCACCAGAATGCATTGTAACGACTACTATATCTGCTCCTGCTTCTCTTAACTTAGGTACCCATTTATTGGCTTCTTCTACCAAGTCATTGAAGTGAAGCCCTGCATAGTGGTCTTTATCTTCCCATGATGGTATAGTTTTGGTCGTAAGGCCTAATATACCAACTTTTACAGGCCCTTGCGGTGTATCAAATGTCTTAATATAGTAAGGGTCAACAAAGTTTGTTCCGTCATCTTTATAAATATTTGCTGAAAGCACATGTATGCCTTCACTTCTCATGTCTTTTATAACTCTGTTTAAAACGTCAAGCCCATAATTGTATTCATGGTTGCCCAACGTCCAAGTATCATATTTCATTGCACCCATTACTTTTGCTAATGGATACTCTGTTTCAGTATCTATTTTGTTATAGTAGTAAGAAAGAGGTGTTCCTTGAATAGTATCTCCATTATCTACTAATACCACATAAGGATATTGAGCTCTTACTTGTTTTACATAGGTAGCTACTTTTGCAAGACCTCTATTCGCAGGTTTTGCAGTGTTGTAGTCCCATGGGAATATATTGCCATGTATATCTGACGTAGCAAGTACTGTTATTGTCGCATCACTCATTTTAGCCGGTGCAATTCTATTATCTATTTTTGAAGTAATTGTCTTTTGGGCTTTAACTGCATCTATAAATGCATCTCTTACAAGCTTATATGTGTCAATATAAGTTTTTGCAACATCATGGTCTGTAAATCCTGTAAAGCCATCTCCGCCAGTGCCCATAAAGTTGTTTGTCGCAACAAGATAAGTTTTATCCATAAGTATTGGCGTTCCGTCGGACTTTCTCATGTCAAATACTCTTTGCATTGAAGGCTTAGATGGATCATACTTGAAAGTAAGTCCCGCAACCTGTATACCCTTGCCACCATCTTGTACAGCCTGCTCAAGGATAGTTTTTACTTGCGCCCCTGTCATTTTCATTGTAACTATTGTGTTGTCAAAAGGCATCAATTGATACATCATTCCAACAGTTATATCGCCTTTTGGAATATCAATCCTTAATCCACCATTATTGGCAAATCCAAAATCTGCTCCTACTGCATCCTTTGTAACTTGTGCTGCCCAATTGCCTAAGAGAGAGTCTCCATAAGGTTGCGCACTTTGAGTCCTTGTCAAGTCAATTGCAGCTTGACCTATCACTTCGTTAAATATTGGTCCTACATCTTGAACAGCTTTATCGACAATGGCTTGTACTTCAGGATCCACTACAGGATTTTGTGTAGAATACAAACCTGCAATGTCAATATATTGCATATCATCTGTTGTAACTGTGCCATCATCATTTAATGTAATCTTTAAATTGATAAATCCTTTGCCATAGTTTGCAGCAACCCCAACAGGTATTCCATTTACTCTGGTAGTAACAATTGTATGTGTATGTCCACCGAATATAGCATCTACACCTTTAACTTGTTTTGCAAAGTCTATAAGATTACCTGTAGCATTACCTGACTTATCTTGATATGCGCCCATATGTGCCAGTACAACAACAATTTGCACACCTTGTTGTCTTAACTGCTTAGCTAAATCATTCACAATTGATACAGGATCTTTAAATTCAACATTTTGTATATATGCAGGCATTATTATATTTGGGAATTCTTTATTGTCTACGATGCCAATTATGCCGATTTTAACCCCATCTTTTTCAATCATTACATAGGGTTTTACATAATTCACCAGTTGCCCCGTTGTTTTATCATACACATTTGCTGCAAGAACAGGAATTGTAGAATTTTTCAATGTAGCATTTTGCGTATCAATTACCGAATCAATTCCCCAATCATATTCATGGTTTCCAAGAGTCATTGCATCAAAACCAATATTTTTCATCATTTCAATGACTGGTTGTCCTTTTAAGACGTTGGAAAGCGGCGTTCCTTGGAACATATCTCCGCCAGATAAAATTACAGTTCTGTCAGGATTTTGAGCTTTTATGTCTTTAATTTGTTTTGCCAAAACACCTGCTATTTGCTGCTTATAAGTTGTCCCATCACTTAATTTACCATCATTTTGTAAATAACCGTGAAAATCGGTGACTACTATAAAGTCAAATGTTTTTGACGTTGCAGCAAAGGCTATCTGCGGTATTGCAGAAAAAAACATGCTTAATACCATTATTGCTGCAACAAGTATAGCCAGTATCCCTGACCTTGACCTAAACATTTACATCCTCCCTTTCACTAAATCCTTGGAACAACTAAATAAATATATCTCCTATTGACCACCTCCATATAATACAAAAATGAGGAAAAATTTCTGACATTTTAAGCATATCAGATGAATGTTAAGTTGAAGTTAAACTATTATTAATTTTGTGTAAATTACATCATACATCAGATGTCAGACAAGTCTTAATATAATTATATGAAATACTTTTTTGACCTTCAACAGCGATTTAGAACAATGTCACATATTTATTTCCAATTTTACTCCCCTTTGCTTTTTCTTTTATACGTTTACTTAGTATTGTAAACATTTTTAAATTTATTATAATAATCTTCCATTAAAAAAAAGATGATATAGAATTCAATCTATATCATCTTTTTCTAAAAGTTTCTTTCAATTCTTTATACTTCTTTACAATTTCCTGCAATAAACCACTATTTTCTTCTAAACCTGTAACTTTGCTTATTGTTTTTTCTAAACCGAAATTTTTAATGTCATTTTGGATTTCACAAGCTTTAGGGTCTTCCTTATAATCAAACAAAAGCCCTGCAGCTATACCGTATAGTATAAATTGGGGCATAACTCCAATTTCGTAGCAAAACTTAGCAGGCATTATTAACCGGTCATTTCCCGCTAATTTCCTTGTAGGCTCTCTCCCTACTCTTACAACTTCGTCTTTTAAATAGGAGTTTTTAAACCTTTTTATTACCTTACTTGCGTATTGGCTTAAAACATCTTTTTTTATATTGTGCTTTTTAGAAAGCGCAAGAGAAGCTTCTTCTTGCATTCCAGACACTATATTTCTTATAAAATCATCTTCAATCGCTTCATGTATATATTTATACCCTTTTAAATATCCTAAATATGCAGTGGTAGCATGGGCTCCATTTAATAAAAATAATTTTCTCTCTATATAAGGTTCAAGGTCATCGACAAGTTCCGCCCCTTTGATATTTAAATCCCCAATAATTGCTTTTTTCTCAATATCCCATTCATAAAAGTCCTCTACAGCTACATCTATTGGTAGCTCCTTTTTTATTTCTACATTTGGCACTATTCTGTCAACTGCTGTATTAGGAAAACCAATTTTTTGATTTACGTAATCAACAAAATCTTTATCCCCTTTTTCCAATATACTATTTTTTAGTATATTTGTTGCAAACAGTGCATTTTCGCATGCCATTATATTCAAAGGTTTATCAATGTTAGCTTTTCTTATCTTTAAATAATTTCTTAATTTTTCCCCTATGCTCTTAAGATTATTAGCTCCTACTGAAGTCGTAATTATATCTGCATCTACAATAGCCTTGGATAGATTTTCTTCATCTTCGATATGAATAGCTTTGATGTTTTTTACTTCTTCCTTTTCCACATTATCTTTTAAAATAATCACATTATATCTTTTATAATTATTTATGCTTTCTACTAATTCTTTTGATATATCAACAAAAGTTATTTCATATCCAGACTTATACAACAAATATCCTATAAATCCTCTGCCTATATTCCCTGCTCCAAAATGAACCGCTTTTAACATATTATTCATCACCTTTTTGAAGTATTTCTATTATTTCTTGTTTTGTCCTTGCCTTTTTCAATTTCTCGACATTTTCTTCATACTGGCAGGTAAGAGCTATTTTTGATAATATCTCTAAATGTTCATCTCCCTTGCCTGCAATTCCTATGACAATATAGGCAATATTTCCATCTCCAAAATCTACTCCTTTAGGATATTGCGCTATAACTATTCCAGATTTTTTTATATATTTTACATACTCAGAAACACCGTGAGGAATAGCAATACCATTACCTATATAAGTTGTTACATCTTCTTCTCTTTTTTTCATACCTTCTATATATTCTTTTTCAACATAGCCATTTTTAAAAAGCAAATTTCCTACTCTTTCAATAGCTTGTACTTTAGACTCCGATGGTACATTTAATACGATATTATTTTCGTTTAGTATTTCTTTATTCATCCTCCAAAGCCTCCTGTGTATCATTTAGTATTTTAACTAAGCTATTTCTAATATCTTTGATATCACCAAACCTTAATATTTCATTAAAGGCTTTATCCTCAATTAATGAAATACTTATTTTACCTAACATCTCTAATATCTCACTGCTTTCTGTTTTCCTTGCCAGCATCACAAGAAAAGTATCCACTTCTTCATAAGAAAAACCAGCACTTTTCATCTTTAATGGAGTTTTTAGTTTATAGACGCCGACAAAAGGCATTACCATTTTGTCACTTCTTGTATGAATTAAAGCAATGTGGGTGTTTGGTATGACAACATTGCCCATGGCTTCCCTTTTAAAGATTAGCTCTTCTATTTCTTTTGCATCTTCAGTAAGCATTAAATCATATAAATCTTTTGCAATGAATTTTATTAAATCTGCAATAGTTTTTGCTTCCACGTATTTTAATTGCAAATTCCGAAGTATTTCATCTGCTATTTCAAAGTTTTGTCTCTTTTTCACCATCGGCAAATTCCCTGGCAATTCTTTTTCTTTCTTGACTGCATATTTCTCTATAAACTCTTCGACCTTTTTAATATCTTCTTCTGTCAAAAAAGGCGATACCACAATTACATTATCTTTTAAATCTTCAAGCTTTACTGTAGAAATTATTAGGTCATAGTCATCACTCTTTTTCTTATACTCCCATATTGACCCTATGTCAATAGCATCAATTTCTCTAAAAAGAGTTTTTAATTTAGCTGATAATATTCTCGCAGTTCCCATTCCATTCGGACATATAACAAAAACTCTCAGTTTTTTTGATAAAGCTTGCTGTCTTTCAATTGCAGCTCCAATATGCATTGTAATATAACCAATCTCTTCTTCAGGTATCATGAGATTATATTTAGAAAAAATTAACTTGCAAGCTCTATTTACCGCTTTAAACAAATCACCATAGTAATTTTTAATTTCTTCTACTAATGGATTGGTAGTCTGAAGTCCCATTGTCAATCTATAAAGGGCAGGTTCAAAATGCTGTGACAGCCCTACAATAAGTTGTTCGTCGCAATTTATCTTTATGTTTAAAAGCCGAGAAACTTCTTCCACAACCTCTTTTGATAAATCTTGTAAAGAAATGCCAAGTTCTTCAAATCTATTTTGTTTATAAACGTATTTTTTGGGACTTAAATGAATAGCCAAATATGCCAATTCAGCATCTGGCAAATATATTTCATTTTCTTTCAATATTTTTTCTACATCTTTCATGAAAATAAATTCATTAGAAAGTAAAATGTCCTTTACAAATTCATCGTTAAGTTGTATTGGCTTGTCTATTTTTGTTCTGTAAATAGAAACAAGTAAATGTATAAACATTCCAAAGTAATTTAAGTCAGATAAGTGATCATGTATAACATTTTTAATTTGTTGTACAATTCTTTTCACTAATTGAACTAACTCATTGTCAAAAACTGTGCTAAAAAATGTGTATACATATTTGTCTTTTTCATCATTATAGACAAAAGCTAAAAGTTTTTCTATGGGTTTATAGTTATAAAACAGCTCCACAATTGCATTTCTTTTATCTAATTCACTTCCTTCTACTTTAATCCCGTAACCTCTTCTTCTGATAAGAGATAAATTTCTCATTTTCAACCATTCTTCTATTTTGTCTAGATAGAGACTTATAGTTCCTTCTACAACATTAAATTGATAACTAAAATAAGCAGCTTTTATAGGTTCCTCTGAAAGCAACAATTGTATTGTCATCAATATTTGTCTTTGCTCTGGAGTTAAGAGCCATTGGAGAGGAATAGCACCTAAAGAAGCATGGATTTTATCAAACGCTTCTTCCTCTCCTTTTAAAATGATTTGTCCATTGTCCTCTACAATAACAGCGTTATATTTTTTTAAATTATGGTTTATAGAGGCTATTTCTCTCATAATAGTTCTTCCACTTACATCCATAAGCTTGGAAAGGTCCTCTATATTAGAAGGACCTTTCTCTAATAAAGTTTTTAATATAAATTTTTGTCTTACAGTTAGATCTTCCATACTCTTCACCATAAATTTTATTTTATTTTTTAAGGTTCTTTACAAATTCATCATAGATTGTATTGTCTAAAAAGTTTTTGACCGTTACAATTTTAGCATTTGGCACAACTTGAGAAGCCCTTTCCGCAAGATTCTCTTGGGTAAATACAACGTCCGCTTCTTTTGGTATTTGATTTACAGCTGAATGCTTAACAGCAATATCAAGTCCTGCTTCCTTTAATTTCTTCTTTAAAATAGTTTCTCCCATTGCTGACGAACCCATACCAGCATCGCAAGCAAAAACAATCATTTTAGGCATGCCATCTATTTTTTGTACATTTGGCTTTACTTCTTCAACTTTTTGTCCTTTGCTTTGCGCTTTGAGTCCGCTGACTACTGAACGTGCAAATGTCATACTTTCGGCAGACATGCTCTCTTCACTAGCTCTCTTAACAATCACTGATGCTATAAGGAAAGATACAACTGCTCCAACTGTAATACCTGCAAGTACAGGCAACAAACCGCCTTTTGGTGCCATAGCTATCTCTGCAAATATACTACCAGGTGAAGGTGTAGCTACCAAGCCCGCTTTTGTCAAAACAAATGTCGCATCTGCAGCCATTCCACCGCCTATAACTGCCAAAAGTAGTAATGGATTCATCAAAACGTAGGGGAAATATATTTCATGTATTCCGCCAAAGAAGTGTATTATGATAGCACCTGGAGCTGATTGTTTTGCATCGCCTTTTCCAAAAAGCCAGTATGCCAGTAAAACTCCCAATCCCGGACCTGGATTTGTTTCCAATAAGAAGAATATTGACTTTCCAAACTCTTTAACTTCTGCTACTCCAAGAGGAGCCAGTATACCGTGGTTAATAGCATTATTTAAAAATAAAATTTTACCCGGTTCTATAAAAATCGCTATTAAAGGTAATAAGCCTTTGTTTGTCACCCATTGAGCTGCTGCACCCAATCCTACTGAAATTCCATTTACCACTGGTTCAATGAAAAGAAATGCTAAAATTGCTAATAAACCACCTAAAATACCTGCTGAGAAATTGTTGACAAGCATTTCAAAACCTGCTGGGATTTTTCCCTCTACAAGCTCGTCAAATTTTTTAATGACATAACCTCCTAAAGGACCCATCAGCATGGCACCGAGAAACATCGGTATAGATGAACCGATTATGATACCAGCTGTTGCAATGGCTCCTACTACTCCACCTCTTACATCGTATACAAGTTTACCACCAGTATAGCCAATTAAAATTGGCAAAAGATACGTTATCATAGGTCCAACAAGTTTAGCCAAATGTTCATTTGGAATCCACCCTGTTGGAATAAAGAAAGCAGTAATAAGTCCCCATGCTATGAAAGCACCAATATTAGGTATTACCATGCCAGCCAAGAAGCCACCAAGCCTTTGCAACTTCGCTTTTACACTTCCGCCACCAGTTATAAGAACATTGGTGTTTTGCATAAGTTTTACCTCCTTTTCGCATTTAATCTTCTATAATTATTGTAAACCCCTATATGCATTTATGCAATTCAAAGAAAATCAGTTTTGTCATTCGTTTTCTTTGACAAAATTGAAGATAAAAAAATAACCGGTAAAAAACCGGTTAAACTAGTTTATTTATAATACTGCGGCAAATAATCTTTATTCTGTTCAATTATATCATCAAGTATTTTTTTGGCAATCGTCGCAGAAGGTACAAGCGGATGTACTGATAATGCTTGTAAAGCCGTATAATAGTCGCCTTTCACCCCTGCTTCTATAGTAAGTTCTTCATAAGCTTTCACTGCTTGCATTAAACCTCCTATTTTTGTCGAAACGTGTCCAATATTTATCGGATGTGCACCATTTCTATCTATTATTGCATTTGTTTCTATTACTACATCGTCTGGTAAATCTGCAATTGTACCATTGTTTCTAACATTGACCACATGTATGTCTTTTTTGTCATTATATATTGAACATATCAATGAACAGGCAGCATCAAAATAGTGAGGTAGTTCATTATACCTCTTGATAAAAACCTCAATAAGTTCGGGGGGATATAACTAGAACCCCCTCCAATTACAGCAATTTTTAAATCTTTTTTAAACTTCAAAAGCTGCTCCACTCGTTTGGTAAATAACTTTATATAGCTCAATCATCTCTGTTATTAACTCTTTAGCAAGAATTGCATTCATAAGATGGTCTTCCGCATGGACTAAAAGAAGTGTCACTTCTTGTTTTTCACCTTGAGCTTCTTTGTGTATCATATCCGTCTGAACGTGATGAGCCTCTAAAAGCTCTTCACTCGCTTTATTTAAACACCTTTCGGCCTCCTCAAAATTACCCTTTCTTGCATGCTTCAATGCCTCAAAACAATTGCTTCGTGCATTTCCTGCATGGGATATAATAGCAAATACAATTTGTTCAAGGTCCATTTTTTACCTCCCATTTTTTATTTGTTTTTTAATGTTTCTATTGCTAAATCTAAAGTCTTCGCCCCATCAATAATTCCATATATATTCGGAGGAATTACTCTGTAAACTTTGTTTTTCTCTTTTGTAAGCTCTGCCACATATTTTTCTTTATACCTAATCTGAGGTCCTAGTAATACAACATCATAATCATCTATTACTTTTTCTAAATTATCTGCTGCTTCTGCACAAATGTATAAGTCTTTCATCCCTCTTTTTTCGCCCTCTTTTTTCATCTTTTCAACTAATAAACTTGTAGACATTCCTGCACCACAAATCAATAGAATCCTCATTGTACCTAACCTCCTACTGGTTGTCCCTCAGCTTTTTATTACATAAGGATAAGTTCTACTATTTGCTTTATCCGTGATAAAACATTTCAGGTAGATAACCCTTTGCCGTCCTCATTTCATGCTCCTTCTACTTGATATTCGGCAGAGGCTGCACTTCACGAAAAATCGTTGAAAATTAGAATCTTCATAAATTATCAAAATTTCAGTTCCTTAATAAGAATTTTTAAAAATACTTATTTTAATAAATGTTTATTCATTTATATAACAAGTCACTGCAGTCCAACCTCGTTAGGATGGACTGCATTAAGTTTATTTATAGCCTTTTGGAATTTATCCACCCAATAAAATCAGAATTTATTTTAGTTATTTTTTCAAACTTATTGGTAGTAGAATTATTATCGTCACTTTGTTTTAAGTTCTTTTATTGATGAATATTGTTTTGTATTTATTCCACCATAATTTAACAAAATTAGTTTGATCATAACCTCTCACCATTTGTAGCTATAACATCTTTATACCAATAAAAACTTTTCTTTTTAATTCTTCTTAAGTCTTTTAAATCAAATTCATCTCTGTTGACATATATAAAACCATAACGCTTGCTAAATCCTTGATGTGTACTGACAAGGTCAATTGCTGACCAAGGGCAATATCCTATTAAATTCACTCCATCAGAAATAGCCAACCGTGCTTGTTCTATATGCTTACGTAAGAATTCAATACGATAATCGTCGTTAATAATATCACCTTCTTCTAGCTTGTCATAAGCACCTAGACCATTTTCAGTTACTAATAATGGCAAATTATATCGGTCATTTAATTCGCGTAATGTAATGCGAAAACCTATCGGATCGATTTCCCAACCAAATTGTGTTTTTCCTAAGTATGGATTTGCAACTCCACGGTAAAAGCCGGGTTCTCCAATAGTAATTTGCTGGTCTCCAATTGAATTTTCAACAGAATCATTACTGCTATTTTGCGCTACTGTCACCGTTGAGTAATAATTAAAGGCAATAAAATCTGGTTTTGCAGATTCTAATATTTCCATATCACCTTCTTGAATAGTTGGTGTACATCCTTCTTCCTCCATATAGCTCCATGCAACACTATTATAACGCCCAAATACTGGCATGTCCAAATATAACCAATTTCGAATTGATGAAAAATTTTGTGCTGCTAAGATATCTTCTGGTTTGGAAGAGGCTGGATAAACATAAGCAATATTCGGCGCTGGCCCAATTTTCGCATTTGGACACATTTCGTGACATAAATTTATTGCTTTTGCCTGAGCCAAAAACATATGATGATTTTGTTGGTACAATTCTTTTTTCGGATTTTCTATATTAGGATTTACAATGCCGATAACTGATCCATATAAAATCATCATATTCTGTTCATTAATAGTTAACCAGTACTTTACTCGATCTCCAAAGTATTTAAATAATGTTCTAGCATAATTTTCAAATGCATCGATAGTTTCTCTATTCGACCATCCTCCCTTTTGTTGCAAAGCATAAGGTAAATCAAAATGATACATGGTAACGATAGGTTCAATATTATAGGACAGCAATTCATTTATAAGATTATTATAAAAATCAATGCCTTTTTGATTGATCTCCCCTGTTCCATTTGGATAAATGCGCGTCCAAGCGATAGAAAATCGATAGGCTTTTAATCCCATTTCTGCGAATAATGCAATATCTTCTTTGTAACGATGGTAATGATCACTTGCTACTTTGAAATCCGATGTCCCTTCTGGATATTTTGCCACATCAATAACCGATAGTCCTTTTCCGTCTTCATTCCATGCCCCCTCTACCTGATATGCCGAAGTGGAAGCTCCCCATAAAAAGTCTTTTGGAAATGGTTTTATGTTTTGATGCACCATTTTAAGAAAACCTCCTATCTCGATATTTTAAAACTAGCTTTAAAAAGCTCTTTTTTTATGAACTTTAAAAAAGTAGAAGCAGTTATGGCTACAGATATTTAGACAGTTCAAAACATTGTTCCCACACCTGCAAACACTGGAAATAATACAAAGGGTCGCTTGAGGATATTCTTAATATCTATCTGTCTTGTTTTGACGAATGTCATATAAGATGAAAACAGAAGATCCATGAATCACGCTATGCGAAAGGTTTAGCTAAATTTCATAATATTTTTTTAACGTATGTGCAATTCCATCTTCATTGTTTGACAACGTAACTTCATCTGCAATCGCTTTTAGTTCTTCACATGCATTTCCCATAGCAACCCCCAATCCGGCAAATTCTATCATCGGAATATCATTTTGTGCATCACCAAATGCCATAACTTCCTCTGGTTTGATATTCAAAATGTTACAGATAATCCGTAAGGAACTCGCCTTACTTACTCCCTTCATCGTTGCCTCCAAATAAAATGGCGCTGATAGAGTAAATGACAGTTCATTTTCAAATGGTGCCATAATTTTTTTAGATGCTGATAGCAAAACCTCATTTGGTGCTGCAATTAAGATTTTTATTGGGCAGAAATTAATATCATCGGCAAGATTATTTACTATTTTTATTTTTAAATTATTATTCTGGCTTTCATACCTAATCTGATATGCATCTTCGTCCGTTGTATAAATGTACTTACCATCATCCATAATCGGAGTTACTGGAAATGTCTCCAAATGTTTTAATAGTCTAGTTGCTGTTTCCCTCCGTATACTTTTTTGATAGATTACTTTTTGCGTCGTAGCATCAATAACTTTACCACCATTGTAAGATAATAATAAACCATGATATTTTTCAAGTTCCAATTCTTCACTTTCTCCTAATAAACCTGGAGAAGGGCGGCCAGAAGCCAGTACCACAATTACACCCTGTCTTTGAACTGCAATTAATGCATCTTTTGTTTTTGGTGTGATTATTTTTTCGTCATTAATAAGAGTTCCGTCTACATCCAAAACTATCATCTTGTAGCGCATATTTATCCCGCCCTCCTAATAGATTAAAAACTTAATTGCAATATTAATCAATCATTCAGCTTTTTCAATTAATCTAAATCTTCCCCATTTGTTTCAATCACCTTTTTGTACCAATAGAAACTATCTTTCTTGCTTCTTTCTAACGTCCCATTTCCCAAATCATCACGATCAACATAAACCAATCCATACCGTTTCTTCATTTCTCCAGTTGAAGCAGAAACCAAATCAATACATCCCCACACCAGATATCCCATCAAATCAACACCATCAATATTTATTGCATCTCTCATTGATTTAATATTTTTGCGCAAATAATCAATACGGTAAGTATCATGTATGCTTCCATCTTTCTCTTTTTTATCATCCCATCCAATGCCATTTTCTACAATCCATAAAGGTTTATGGTAACGATCATATAAAGTATTTAATGCAATTCTTAAACATGCTGGATCAATAGCCCATCCCCATGCATTTGTCTCTAAATATGGGTTTTTTACTCCCATCATAAAATTACCGCCGCTTTTGTCAACTTCTTCATGTGTGGTAACTGTAGTTGAACCATAACAAGAAAAAGCTAAAAAATCGCCTGTATACTTTTCAATAAGCTCAAAATCTTCAGGTTCTGTATCCAGTACAATACCTTCTCTTTCATACTTTTTTAACCGATAAGCTGGATAACGTCCGCCTATCTGTACATCTGAATAGAATAATATTGTCTGCATCATTTCCATAACCTTTAATTGATCATTAGGATCACATGTATAGGCATAAATTGGCTGATACGCCAGCATGTGTCCTACTTTTATATTCTCATTAATTTCATGTGCTGCTTTCACAGCCTTTGCACCAGCAACAAATTGATTGTGAGCTGCTTGTGCTTTGTTTTGAGGTGATGGATCAGACAATCCACCCGCAACAAAAGGAGCGAACTCCATAACATTAATTTCGTTAAAGGTTAGCCAGTACTTTACTTTTCCTTCATAATGTTTAAAAACTGTCTTTGCATAGTTTTCAAAGAAGTCTATACATTTTCTGTTGGACCAGCCTCCATATTTAATTGTTAATTGAAGAGGTGTTTCACCATGTGATAATGTTACCAGTGGTTCAATACCATATTTTTTACATTCATCAAAAACTGCGTCATAAAATTTTAAACCCTCTTTATTAGGCTCTGGATCATCACCATTTGGGAAAATACGCGCCCAATTCATACTTAAACGAAAAGCCTTAAAGCCCATTTCACCCATATATGCAATATCTTCTTTATAACGATGGTAAAAATCACTTGCAACATGGCTTGGATAGTATTCACCATCAATAACTGCAGGAATACAATCTTTAGGAAATCGTACATCTCCGAGAGCAACCACTGAACCCGTTTCACCAGTTTTTACATTTTTATAAGTCACTCGACGAGGAACCGTAATAGAACCTGCTGTCATGACGTCTGCCGTGTTAACCCCTTTTCCTCCTTCATTCCATCCACCTTCATATTGATTGGCAGCAGTTGCGCCACCCCATAAAAAATCTTTAGGAAAACCTTTCATTATAACCAACCTCCTATCATTTATTCTAAAGCACCAGCAGAGTTGGTGCTTTTCTATTTTAAATCATATCTTCCTATTCATATTTTGCTTCTTCTAAAGCAGCAGCTTTTTCTTTAGCCACTAATTGCCTTTCATAAATCTTAAAGAATGGATACCAAACAATTGCTGAAGGAATCAACATTAGATAATCCCAAATTGCATTTTGCCATCTTAATGTTGATAAATATGAACCAAACCCCATTGGAAGTAAAGCTAGTATAGGTATCCATGCAGGTTGTAAGAAGCCAAATTTATACCCCAGATATGTGAAAAACATAACAACAGGAATATTTAATACATAAGGAATGGCAAGAATAGGATTGTACATTATTGGCATACCAAATGTAACAGGTTCGTTAATATTACACCATCCAGGAACAAGGGCAATTTTTGAAACTGCCCTGATTTGTTCTGATTTAGAGCGTAACCCCATTAACACAAGGGGTAAAGTATTGCCTGTTCCACCAGCAATTGCAATTGCACCAAATAACATAGCTGGATGGAATACTAATGGTTCGCCGGCTTGATGTAATGCAGCATTTGAAGCTATCGCCTGAATAAATAATGGAAAAATAATCGAACCCACAATCATAGTGCCATGAATTCCAAAGACCCATAATAATGCTGCAAAAATTCCAAGAATAAACATACCCGGAACAGAAACCAAAACATTTAAAGGAATCCCTAATACTCTCATAAATCCAGAAGGTACATTATAAGCTCCTCCAGTAGCTACTGAAACAATCGTAGAAACTGTCAAGAAAAAAATGATACTAAATAATAATGGTAAAATCGATGCAAAACCATCTTGTAAGAAAGGTGGGACAACATCTGGCATTTTAATACGAATATTTTTATCAGCACAATATTTTTCAATATGCACAACTATAAACACAACAGCAAAACCAATAAACATACCTTGTGCACCAAGATAAGTCATGTCAATACCTGTAATTCCTTCTTTTGTTGTAATTAAAGTTCCAGAAACCAATAGAAAGCTTACCAATGCATCAACAGCACTCATTATAGGAGATTTCATTTTTAAATTTTTAGCATAATTATATGCAAGTATTGCAACAGTCCACAATGATAAAGAATTCATTGTGAATTGATAAGGTAGATAGAGAATTGAATAAATTTTACTCTTTGTGCTAAAAAGATTTAACATGTTTTCACTGCCTACCGAAGAAAGAATTAGGAATATAGCACCAACCATGATAATTCCCACTAGCGACATCATGGTGCCTTGTAAAGCAGATAAAAACTTATTTTGTCCTAACTTTTGGCCAAAGTCCTGAAGTTTAACCATAAATTTGTTTTCTAATAAATGTTCCATTATACCACTCCTTTTCATATAGTTTATTTTTGCTTTTGCAAAACCCTATAATAATTTAAACACGAGTTTTGCTTTATTTTTAAAGGATTACCTCCCCTTTTGACAATTAATATATAATATGTTATATTAACACATAGGAGACATAGGAGGTATCCTTATAAACAAGATTCTAATAACTATTTATTAGCAAAGTCTTTTTATTTAGTTCTCACCATTTTTCTTTTTTTATGAAAATTTAATTTTTGTGGGTTGTCTTTTTCTGTTTCAAATTTAATTTATTTTTTTGAATATAAGTCTTTAGCTATTTTCATAATATTAGGACAGTTTCCAACAGCATAATCAGCTGGTGGAATTGCAGCACATGGCAAACCTGTATTTTCTTTTATTTCTTGCAAACGATATGATACTTGAGGACCAACTAGAATTATATCATAATTTTGATATACATCTTGATACTCGCCTAATCCTACTGCTTTAATATCAAGCTCCTCACCAACCTGCTTCCAATAGCTTTCCATCTTCTTCATTAAAATGCTTGTCGACATCCCTCCAGCACATACAAGTAAAATTTTCATACCCTTCTCCTCCTTTTTATTATTTTACTAGCTTATAATGCTTTTTACAGATACTAAACATTAATGAATAATATTTTTATCAAATATGATCCCGTATTTAATTTTTATTTTGTTTTTCATAACCATATAGTTTCTTATATAGAAGTATTATTTCTTTAATAAGTTCGTATGCAAGCATACTTGTCATAAAATGATCTTGCGCATGTACAAGCAATACATTAATTTCTTGCTTCTCACCGTTAGCCTCTTTAAATAGTAACTCAGTTTGAGCTTTGTGAGCTACATGCGCTACTTCCTCTGATTTAGATAATAATTCTTCCGCTTTTTCAAAATTACCCTCTTTAGCTTCCTCTAATGCTTTAAATGCAAAAGAACGTGCATCTCCTGAGTTTGCAATGATTGTCATCGATACTAAACTGATTTCGTCATCCATATATTACCCCTCGCTTTCTTAGAAAAGTGATGTTTCTTAAGCCAAAATCACTATTACAAATCTTTCAATAATGATTTCTTTGCCTTCTATTTACGCAAAAATCATGCCAAATAGTAATTACCTCTGCAAAATCCCAGCTTTTCCGCCTTCATTGACATGGTCTATCAAATCCGTCTCAATGTGTATCGTTTAAAAACGTATTCAATACACATATGTGTATTAAAGTGAATAGATTATTTTCATCATACTTACACATTCTTCGTCTGAAATCTTTACATTACATCCTTCTTCGATAACTTTTATAGCTTTTTTTATAATATCAAACTCCTTTGGGTAATTCTTAATGTATTCTTGTGTATCCTTTATGTGTATTAACTGTTTTCCTTGTAATATACGCTCAATTACACAAGCAAGATGAAGTATTAATCCTATTGTAATATCTTCATTTAAATTTTCCCCATCTCTTATTAAAGCTGCGTAAAATCTTTTAAAAGAAGATATATACTTTTCTGAATCTATCTTTATATTTTCTCTTATAACCTCCTTCATGTTATCAATTATCTCGATTTGTGAAAGAGCCTCAATTTTATTTTTCAATACAGATAATTTATCATTATCAAACACATCTGATGTAGAAATATACAATATAGAATCATCCTGTGGATTTATAGCACTTACAACAGCTAAAATATTTTTTTCTTCTTTGATGTTGAGTAGTTTTCTTCTAAATTCTCTGGTGCTTTCAATTTCAATTGGAATAATATCTATATCTTGCTCTTTTAAGTCAAGGTTTTTTTCAAGTATTGATTTAAGTTTAACCGCTGTACCTTCGCCGGTTATACAAGCAGTTATGATAACATTCTTTTTAAGAGAATCTTCAAATTTAACACTGTCTTTGTAGATTCTGCCTACATAAGGACTGAAATTGACAACTGCATCATACACTTCATCTAAAGAAGCGTTAAGGATTGCCTTTCTTGCCGCCTCTAAAACCATAGGAGTGGAAACCATTTCAATTGTTTTGACGGGTATTCCTGTCCTTTCGTATATCATGTCACCAAATAATACTAGTGAACCCATGTCAACAAGAAGTAATACGCCTCTTCCTTTGTCAGCTCTTTTTACAATATTAGTTAAATTATTTAACGCAACTTCTGGTTTTTGATCAAGTGGCATATTGTACCCAATTACATAATTGTCACCTAAAAGCCTATTGGAAACCTCCGCTATTGAAGTAGCAGCGGCTTCTCCATGCATTGCAACAATAATGCCTACCCTTTCGTCTTTTTCCTTTGTTTCTTCGTCAAGGCATAAAAACATCGTAACAAAGCCCACTTCATCATCAGGTACTTTTATGTTAAACTCTTTTTGGACCCTTTCTCTCAAAGCATTTGCCACTTCAAATTCTTTCTCATATACCTTCTTTATATTTTCCAGCTGATGATTTACAATGTCTTTGCCGCTTAGTATTCTCTCAACAGAACTGGCTACATGCATAGAAAGGCCGTATAAAGTTTTTTCACTAAAGGACCTTTTTAACTTTTTGCTGGCATAATTCAAAAAATCGTTTACTATATCGACAATCTTTTTATCCACTACTTTATACAATTCCTCCAAATTATTTTTATCCAGATTTAAGAGATACTTTTTCAAATATGTCTCTATATCAATACTCATGATGAGTCTTATATCACTTTCGTTAAGTCCTTTTTTCTCCAAAGCTTTTCTTTTTTCTTCTAATGCCTCATAAAAATTGAATATCTGATTATTCTGTTGGATAACAGGAGTAGCATTATCAATTGAAAACTTTATTATATCTCCCGTAATAAATCTATCAATTTCATCTTTCGATTCCTTATACCTAAACAATCCTCTTCTGACATACTCAGGTAAGTCCTCAGTATGCACGCATACTCCTTTATCTCTTTTCATCATGTATCCAAGATAAGCTTTTGCAATTGAAAGTTTTATATCACTTTTCAGCTGACCTATATTATTAGGACATTCATAAAGCAAAAGAGCTTTTAGAGCATTTGAAGTGATCATAATATCAGTGTTAATAATAGCTGCTTCTTCTCTAAAGAAATTTTTAATAAGTTCAAATCTTTCTTCATATGTTCTTTCCGCTAAAGCCGGCAATTTAATCACCATTGGTATCCGCCTTATAAAAGTCCTAAGAAGAGTAGACTCAATGTTCTCTGTTGTAGCACATATTATTAAAACATTCGCTTTATGTTGTGTTTCAGATTCTCCAAGCCGTCTATAAAGTCCTTTATCAATCAGATAAAAAAGCATCTCCTGTCCTTCTGGTGGAAGCCTATGGACTTCATCAAGGAAAAGTATGCCACCATCTGCTTTTTCAACAAGGCCCATTCTATCCTTATCGGCACCAGTATACGCTCCTTTTTTCACGCCAAACAGTTGTGACATTAAAAGTTGCGGATTATTAGCATAATCAGCACAGTTAAAAGTCACAAAAGGAGCGTTTCTTTTTATTCTCCCAATTTCTTTTGCGAAACTATACATGACCTCTGCAAACATGGATTTGCCTGTACCCGTCTCCCCAAGCAAAAGTGTATGAAGCCCATTAGGTGGGTAAATTATAGCAGCTTTTGCTTGCTGTACGGCATTTTTAAGGCTTAAATTAGCTCCTATTATGCTGTCAAATACATCTTTCACTACCATATCACTTTCATCAGAAACCATATCAAGTTCTTTAACCTTATACAAAACTGGTTTACCTTCAATTTTTATGACTTTTCCTTCTCTAAAAAGGGTATTTAAATCGCTGGAAGCATTTGTTCTTTGTATATTAAGAGCATGTGCAATTTCCATAGCTGAGACTCCAATTATTTCTCCTCTTTCAGCAAATTGCTTGCTACATAATTCTTTTACACAATTATAAACTTTATCAATTCTTTTCACATCACTCGCCCCCTTTACGATACATTTTATCATAAAAGACAAAAAAATAATACACTTTAAAACACTTAATTTTTATCTTTACTTAGAGTATCTACCTAAATTTAAACCACCTTAAAAAAAGATGAATAAAATAAAAGCGCCCCAATGAGCGCTTTCAATCCGCAACATTTCCATAACCTTCGTAAAAACTCTCCCTATAACTTTATATTACACTTTACATCATTTTTACATAAATATGCCCTAAAATATCTCCTGCAAGGTCTATTTTGTCAGCACAGTTGCTTAAATGCCTGAAAATCTCTCGCATTTTTAAAATATATTTTATGTCATCCTCTTCGAATAATTTCGCTAAATTTTTTCTGTATAAATTTTCTACTTCGTTCTCATATTTTTTTGCCTTTAATGCCTGTTCCATACCTTCTTTTTTATCTTTTTCAAGATTGCATACAGATTTGTGTATAGATTCTGTGCTTAATTTTATAACTGTAACAATTTCTAACAGTCCCGGTGTTGGATTAAGTTTGTATATCTCCATCTCTTTTACAGTTGTGTTCGAATAATCCAAGATGTCGTCAATCGCCTTTGACAAATTAAAAATATCTTCCCTATCAAAAGGAGTGATAAAAGTCCTGTCAAGCTCGTCTACTAATATTTCTCTTTTTCTGTCTGCAATTTTTTCTAATCTATTTACCTCATGTCCATCTTCTATATTCCCTGTCATCATGTATTTTTCAAGAGCACAAACTCCTTGTAATGTGAGTCTTGATTGCTCTTCCAGCAATTTATAAAAATCTGTTTCTTTGGAAAATAACCATTTAAATACATTCACTCTTTACACCTCCCTCATAAAAGCTTAGTCAAAGCGTAAATCAAATAAGAGATCATAAAAGATACAGGAATTGTTATAAACCACGCCATAATCATTCCCCTAGCAAACTGCCACCTAACAGCAGTAGGTCTTTCTTTTGCCCCAATACCTAAAATTGAAGAATTAATTAACTGTGTACCGCTGATTGGTGCACCAATGATTGCTGCTATACTTACAACTAAAATGGAGGAAAGCTGTGCATTAAAAGAATGAAAAGGCCTTACTCTGTATATTCTTGTTCCTACGCTTTTGATCATCCTAAATCCCCCTAATACAAGTCCTAAAGAAATCATTAGAGCTACCATGTATTTTATGTTAAAAGGTACTTTAAAATTATGAGTTTGTCCCTTTATCATCATTAAAATAACCATTAAACCCATCCCTTTTTGGGCATCATTTGACCCCTGTCCTGCATTGAGAAAAAAGAGAGTAAAATATTGCAGTTTTTTAAGTACGTTATTCGCTGCCGGCGTTTGATTTTTCAATATTTCTGATAAAAAAAACGTTACTAAATATCCCGTAACAAATCCTATTATAGGAGACAGAAACAACGGAAGAATAGCTCTAAATAGTATACCTTGTACATTTATTGAGTTAAAACCGTATTCTAAGACAAAAGGTCCTAACATTCCGCCAATTAACGCATGAGAAGAACTAGAAGGTATTCCAAAATACCAGGTAATAAAGTTCCATATCATGGCACCAATTAAACCACATAATATCAACAAACTGATATTGTAACCGTTTCTAAATAAATATTCATATTTTACAATATCCTTTGCCATTGTTTTACTGACATTAGTACTTATTATTGCTGTACCCAAAAATTGCGCAACAGCTGCGAGAATAAAAGCTTTTTTTACATCTATAGACCTTGAATATATAATCGTAGCAATAAGATTTCCTTCGTCGTGAAAACCAGTTACAAATATATAAAAAAATATTACTATAATTGCAATAGAGTAAAAATCCATGACATCACCTCAAACAAAAAAGCCATATTTAACTTTTATTTTATGCACAAATACTTAACACAATTATACAAGTTATCTACATATACTTCAAATTTTTAAAAAATAAAAGCATATTTTAAAATTTCCGCACTTAAGAACATGCTCTTTCTACAATACATATAAATATTTTTTATGAACAAAATAAATATGACAAACTTTAAAATTAGGAGTGAGATTTATGGCAAAGGAAAATGATAAATACACAAAACCTCCAAAGCCGGATGACCGCTCAGACAATGTAGAGAAATTACAACAAATGATACACGATACTATAGAAAATTATAGAGAAGCAGAAGATTACCTAAAATTACACGCAGAAGAACTTTCTCCTGAAGAAATAGAAAGGATTAAGCAGAAAAACAAAAATAGGCTGACAAGTATACAGAACATGAGAGAAGAAATAATAGATGAAGTACATGACAACGACAAAAAGCAAGTATAAAGAGGCGGATTACGCCTCTTTATACAATTTATTTAGTTCAATAGCAATTTTTGCGCCAACAAAAGCATTGTTTTTAACAAGTTCAATATTAGCTTTTAAACTTTCACCCTGTGTCAAATCTTTTATTTTATCTAATAAAAAGGGTGTTATTTCTTTACCTTTTATATTGCGTTTTTCTGCCTCATCAAGAGCATCTTCTATTGCTTTATCTATATAAGCCTTATCCAAGGCATATTCTTCTGGAATAGGATTTGCAATCAAAACCCCACCTTTTAAGCCTAAATCCCATTTTGTCTTTATAATTTTTGCAGCCTCTATTTCGTCATCAACTTTATAATCAACTTTAAGTCCGCTTTCTCTTGTATAAAAAGCTGGAAATTCCCAAGTTTTAAATCCTACCACAGGAACCCCAAAGGTTTCAAGGTATTCAAGAGTGCGAGAAAGGTCAAGTATTGCCTTCGCACCTGCACATACAACTGCTACATCTGTATTTGCAAGTTCTTGTAAATCGGCTGATATATCAAAGGTTTGTTCTGCTCCTCTGTGAACGCCTCCTATGCCTCCTGTAACAAAAACCTTTATGCCCGCAAGATTTGCGCAAATCATTGTTGCAGAAACTGTAGTCGCTGCACTAAGTCCTTTTGCCAAAACTACGGGTAAATCCCTTCTGCTAGCTTTTAATATTTCTTTTGAAGTTCCCATAAATTCGAGTTCTTCTTCGCTTAAACCAATTTTTATTCTTCCATTTATAATTGCACTTGTAGCAGGTATAGCTCCATGTTCTCTTATAATATTCTCCAAAGTTTTAGCCGTTTCAATGTTTTCAGGATAAGGCATTCCGTGAGATATTATAGTGGATTCAAGTGCAACAACAGGTTTTCCTTCCTCCATTGCTTCTTTAACTTCTTTTGACATATCAATGAACTTATTCATTTTACAATCTCCTTTACTATATTTTTTAATTGATTTTCATTTAAAAATGGATTTACTGTATAAGGTGAGGATATTGTAAGAGATGCCGCAGCAAGACCAAATTTTGCTGATACATCCAGAGGATAGCCATTAAAAATACCATAAACAAGGCCAGCGGTCAAAGCATCTCCTGCACCTGTAGCATCAACAATTTCAGCATCATACGGTTTTATAAATTTTTCAAATTCTGCTGATGAAATATACACGCCTCTTTCTCCTAAAGTTATTATGACATTTTTAACACCTTTTTGTCTTAAATGCTTTACTGCCTTTTTCATATCCTCATCATTTGCTATTTTAACTCCGGATATCGATTCAAGTTCTTCTTTATTTGGAGTTACATAATCGATTTTGTCAAGTACACTCTTTAGTTTTTTCGCCTTATCTATTGAAACGGGCTCTGCCACTACAGGAATATTATTATTGTAGCAAAGCTCCACAATATATTTGATGCTGTCTTCAGGAATATTTGTATCAAAAACTACAATTTCACTATTTTTTATAAATTCCATTTTGGACTCAAGATATTGTATATTTAACTCTTCTAAAATGTCCATTCCTGAAAGAGCCACATCCATATCACCAATTGCATTAAGAATGGCAAGATATATACCTGTACGCCTTGTATTTGAAATTACAATCTGTTCAACATTTACCCCTGCTTGCCTTGTCTCCTCAAGAAGCCTTCTTCCTTCATCATCATTACCTACAACGCTCAAAAGTGTAACAGGTAAGCTAAGCTGTGCAAGGTTGTGAGCAATATTTCGTCCAACACCACCAGGTGCTATGTTTATGTGTCCCGGATTTGAAGTGTGCTTCATAAGCTCTGAATAGGGTTTACCTTTTATATCTATATTTGCTCCTCCAACTACAGTAACACCTTTAAAGTCCCTCACTACATAGCCTCTTCCTAATATAAAGCCCTTTTTCATGAGGTTTGCTATGTGCCCTGCAACAGCTGACCTGCTAATACCCATAAGCTTCGCCAATTCTTCTTGGGAAATCATGGGATTTTTCTTGATTAATCTTAGTATCTCTTTTCCTCTTTGTGTTAATGCCACATTCACACACTCCCAAACAATTATTTGTTTATCAAACATTTGCAAGTATATTATATCACAAAAATGCAAATAAAAAAACTGCTTATTTTAAAAAGCAGTAAAAACATTGTTATCCAGAAAGCATACCAATCTACTTAATAATAAATGATAAAATCACATAGCTGACAATACCAACAACAACAGGTGTAAATAACTTTCTCGTAAAATACGCGGCTATAAATGTCGGTATTGCTGAAAGTAAATATATATTTGAAAAAGCTAGAAATAACCTTCCATCCTTAATGAAAATTACCGGAAATAAAAGAGCTGAAAGAACTGCTACAGGCACATACTCAAGAAACGACTTTACAGCTTGAGGAAGTTCTATTTTAGTTAAGCCATAAACAGGCATAAATCGCGGAATATATGTCACTAAAAACATTCCAATAACACTTATTATAAATTTCGTACCCATTTGTCAAGCAATACCCCCATTCCTGCACCTATTAATGCGGCTACAATGACATTTGTATTTCCCGGTAATACAAACATCAAAGTTATAGACAACAGCCCCGAAAAGACACTTATAAAAACTTTTTTATAACCTGATATTTGCATAAATAGCAAGGCAATATACATTGCTGGAAGTGCAAAATCAAGCCCTATGTTTATAGAGCCTCCTATCAAAGTTGCTGATACAGCACCTAAAAATGAAGCAAATACCCAGGCAGTATATGAGGTTAAAAATAGTTGGTAGAAATATCCTTCAGTGTATTTAGAGTTATTTTGCAAATCTGTAATCGCAACAGCATATGTCTCATCAGTAATAAAAAAAGATAATATTGGTATATGTTTCCTCGATATATGTTTCATATACTGCGACAGCGATGTACTATATAAAAAGTGCCTCAAATTTACTATAAATATTGTAGACACCAGTGTAACAATATTTGTTCCTGCACTAAGCAAACTTATAGCAATAAATTGTGCTGAACCAGCATACACAAAAAGAGACAATGCCACCACTTGTGAAATAGTAAAACCGCTTTTCACACCAACGAGTCCATAAGCAAAGCCTATTGGCAAATACCCTAACACAATAGGTAATGCACTTTTAACTCCATTTATACTCTTTTTAACATCACTATCTACTATCACAATTACCTCACCATCACTAAAAAATATTTATTTTTTAAAAGCAGGAGTGAGCCTCCTGCCTTTAATTATTTCACAACAATATTTACAAGCCTGCCTTTAACAACTATGACCTTCTTTATTTCTTTTCCATCAAGGTAGGATTTTATTTTATCATCTGAAAGTGCAATCCTCTGTACTTCTTCGTCAGGAGCATTTGAAGGAACTTCAAGTCTTCCTCTTACCTTGCCGTTTACCTGCACAGCTATTTCTACAACATCTCTTTGTAGAGCTTTTTCATCCCACTTTGGCCATTTTTGATTGAAAACAGAATATTCATATCCAAGTTTTTCCCACATTTCTTCGGAAAAGTGAGGAGCAAATGGCGCCAAAAGCCTTATTAAATCTGCCACCACATCTTCATAAAATTCGATATTTTTAACTTCCACATCTGTGTCGTATTTATAAAGAGCGTTTACCAGTTCCATTATCCTCGCTATTGCAGTATTAAACTGAAATCTCTCTGCATCTTCTGTCACACTTTTTATAGCATAATGTCTCACATAGTTTAATTCATTTTCATCTTTTCCCATTTCGTCTTTAGTCTTGCCAGGATTGTTTTTTGTCTCTATGAATTTATCTATAAATCTCTCCACTCTATTGACAAATCTGGAAATTGCCTTAATACCATCATCATTCCATGGCCCA
Organism: Thermoanaerobacter sp. CM-CNRG TB177; assembly: GCF_018588165.1. Classification (NCBI taxonomy): domain Bacteria; kingdom Bacillati; phylum Bacillota; class Clostridia; order Thermoanaerobacterales; family Thermoanaerobacteraceae; genus Thermoanaerobacter; species Thermoanaerobacter sp. CM-CNRG TB177. Next base: position 13,952 of record NZ_JAFCAC010000099.1, on the reverse strand, counting down.
CCTTCAGAATAAGCAAATCCAAACATCAGATAGAGTCTGAATACATCAGAACCGTATTCTTTAATGTATTCGTCAGGCGAAATGACATTTCCTTTAGATTTACTCATTCTGCTTCCATCAGGGCCCAATATTGTACCTTGATGCACTAATGATTTAAACGGCTCATCAAAGTCAAGATATCCTAAGTCTCTCAAAGCCTTTGTAACAAACCTTGCGTACAAAAGATGCATTGTCGCATGCTCTGCTCCACCTACGTACTTGTCAACAGGCAACATTTTATTTATCCATTCTTTATTGAAAGGCTCTTTGTCGTTTTTGTTATCGGGATATCTTAAAAAGTACCAAGAAGAATCTACAAAAGTGTCAAGAGTATCGGGGTCTCTTAACGCTTTACCTCCACATTTAGGACAAGTTACATTCATAAAGCCCTCATGCTTTTTAAGTGGAGACTCACCTGTTGGAGCAAATTCCACATCATAAGGAAGTAATACTGGCAAATCTTCTTCTGGGACAGGGACTATGCCACACTGTTCACAGTGAATGACAGGTATTGGAGCACCCCAGTATCTCTGCCTTGAAACAAGCCAATCCCTCAATCTGTAATTTACTTTAAACTCTGCTCTACCTTCTTGCTTTAATTTTTCTACAATTTTTATCCTCGCTTCTTCTGATTTCAAACCTGTAAATTCTCCACTGTCTACAAGCTCTCCATATTCGACAAAAGGCAAACTATCGTCTATATCTCCTATTCCTTTTATCACTCTTTTTATAGGAAGGTTGTATTTTGTTGCAAACTCATAATCTCTTTCATCATGGGCAGGAACAGCCATGACACATCCTGTTCCATATGTTGCAAGGACATAGTCTGCTATCCAAATAGGGAGTTTCTCTCCCGTCAGAGGATGAATTGCGTATGCTCCTGTAAATACCCCTGTCTTTTCTTTTTCAGTAGACAACCTTTCAATCTCACTCTGTTTTCTCGCGTATTCTTTATACTCTTCAACAGCTTGTTTATATTCTTCTGTAGTAATTAAATCTACAATTTCGTGTTCTGGCGCAATAACTACATACGTCGCTCCGTATAGCGTGTCAGCTCTTGTAGTAAATACCTTAAATGTCAGGTCTTTTCCGGCTACTTTAAATTCTATCTCTGCTCCATCCGACTTTCCAATCCAATTTCTCTGCATTATTTTTGTCTTCTCAGGCCAATCAAGTTCATCCAGTTTTTCAAGGAGTTCTTCTGCATAAGCAGTTATCTTAAAAAACCACTGAGTCAAATCTTTCTTTGTAACTTCAGTGCCGCACCTTTCACATTTCCCATCTATAACTTGTTCGTTTGCAAGAACAGTTTGACAACTGGGACACCAATTTACTGGAGCTTTTTTTCTATAGGCAAGGCCTGCCTCAAAAAGCTTCAAGAAAATCCACTGCGTCCATTTGTAGTATTCCGGTAAGCAAGTTATTACTTCATAGTCCCAATCAAAAGTCGCCCCCATTTCTTTAAGCTGCTTTTCCATCGTCCTTATATTTTCCATAGTAGAATCATAAGGATGTATTCCCGTCTTTATAGCATAGTTTTCTGCAGGAAGTCCAAAAGCGTCAAATCCCATCGGATGAAAAACTTCATATCCCTGCATTCTTTTCATACGCGCCCAAGAATCAGTAGGTCCATAATTGTACCAATGCCCTACGTGAAGCTTTGCACCCGAAGGATAAGAAAACATTTCAAGGCAATAAAGCTTTTTATCTGCATTTTCAGGATTAAATTTGTAAAGTTTTGTCTCCTCCCATTTTTTTTGCCATTTTCTATCAATTTCAACCGAATACGCCATACCCTCCACCTCTGCATTAAATTTTATTATTTTTCTCTATTAAAAAAAGTCTTTCATCTTTAAGAGACGAAAGACTTGCACTTCCGTGGTACCACTCTTTTTGGCGTAAAGCCCACTTAAACCTGTAACGGCGGTAACCGTGCATACCTACTACACTTCAGTATGCCTGCTCCGTGGCGAGTTTCGGCATCTTAGGCTACCGTTTTGCACCGACCAACGGCTCTCTTAAAGCTTACAATGCCTACTGCTCCACTTCATTGCATTTACAAATTGATTTGTACATTATTTTATTACAAAATAGAAATAAATGCAATATCATTTTAAACAATATTATTGTAAATCAGACACAAGTTGATGGTACTTTGTAAAAAAGTTTCTGTATGTAAGAAAGGTAACACTAAAACAGGAAATCGCTACTGTAGAGGCTAACATAAATGTAACCATTATCTGATATTTAACTGCCTCAATAGGGTCCACTCCTCCCAATATGAGACCTGTCATCATCCCTGGAAGTTGGACGATACCAAGAGTTTTCATACTGTCAACTGTAGGAATCATACCTGTCTTTATCGCTGTCTTTATCACTTTTTGTGCGGCTTGCCTTGAAGTTGCACCAAGTGACAAATACGCTTCTATTTCCTCTGACTTATTTTTTATTTCGTCTTTTAGCCTTGAAACAGCAAGCCCCGATGCCACCATTGCATTACCTATTATCATTCCTGACACAGGTATAACTTCCTGGGGTCTAAAATGTATATTCCCAAATAAAATAAGCAGAGAAATTGTAATCGCGGCACTTAAGGCAATTGAAAAAGTGATAAAATAAAAAACATTCGGTATTCCCTTCCCTCTCTTTGAAGCATTATTTCCAGCAACTACTATCATTAAAGTCACCATTGCCAAGGTAAATAAAGCATTATTTGCAGAAAATATGTAGTGTAAAATGTATCCCACTATTGCAAGCTGCACAACTGCTCTTATAGTACCTATAACTATTTCTTTTTCAATCCCCAGCTTTTGGTAATAAGAAATAAAAATTGATATTATCACAAGACTTGACGCCAATGTCAAAGACAATACACTCATTTAACCTTCCTCCTTTAACTTGCTTTGTATAAACAATTTTGTAATTTCATTTTGGGGATTTGTGAAAAAATCGTAAGTTTTTGCATATTCTACTAATATCCCTTTGTTAAGCAGTGCTGTGTAATCCCCAATGCGCTTAGCCTGCTCCATGTTATGAGTTATCCAAATAACCGTCAGATTCATTTCTTCCTTCAGCTTAACTATTAATTCTTCTATTATTTCTGTAGAGGTAGGATCAAGGGCTGATGTAGGTTCATCAAGTAAAAGAGCTTCAGGATTATTTGCAAGAGTTCTCGCTATAGAAACTCTTTGCTGTTCCCCTCCTGATAAATTTTTCACATCTCTTGTAGCATACTCATTATTCAATCCTACAATGCTCAAATAATACTCCACGTTTATATTTTTTTCGCCTTTAAGCATTGGACCATACTCAATATTGTCTTTAACTGTTCCTTCAAAAAGATGAGGCTGCTGAAAAACCATTCCAATTCTTCTTCTTAAGTCTATCACATCTATTGTTTTAATATCCACGTCGTCTATTAAAATACTGCCATGGGTTGGATCTATCAATCGGTTTATCAGTTTAATCAGCGTCGATTTTCCAGCTCCAGAAGGGCCGACAATAGTATGTATTGCTCCACCTTCAAACTTTACAGAAATGTCTTTTAATATCTCTTTTCCAAAACTACTGTAACTTACCTCTTTAAATTCTATTTTATTCACATAAATCACCTCTATTGTAACAACTGTTACATTTATATTTAAATTGTATCTCTATCTTTCATTAAAGTCAACAAAGTAAAAAATTCTTTGCAACTTTGATATTTATTTGACATTCTTTTGTTAAAGTAATAAAATATAATTGACAATATGAGGTAATTATTTCCCTATGCTATCCTGAACCGAACATTGCGAGGCGAAGATTCCCAGACAAGAAAGGAAAGGAGGCGATTTGTGTGAATGTAAAATTCATAACAAGAACCGCTATTTTACTCGCCATCACTTTAATATTTCAGTTCTTAAAAATGCCCCAACTAATAACAGGTTCTATCGTTAATGCAATGCTTTTAATCGCTGCTGGAACTGTAGGAATGTGGTCAGGAGTTATAATAGGACTTTTAACACCGGTAATTGCATTTTTGGTAGGCATAATGGGATTTCCTTTAATGATTCCTTTCATAATGATTGGCAATGGAGTATATGTAATACTTTTTTCAACGCAAAAAAACAAAGTAATAGGAATGATACTAGGTGCTGTAGTTAAGTTTATATGGCTTGCTTTATCAGTAAAATATATAATGCAGCTGTTCAATGTAAAAGTTCCATTAAAAATTGTACAGGCTTTTACAACACCCCAGCTTATAACAGCACTCATAGGAGGTATACTGGGAATTATAGTAATTGCATTGCTTGAAAATTACTTCAAAAAAGCGAAAGAACAATAATAAAAACAAGGGGAGAAAGTTTTATTCTCCCCTTGTTTGGTAAACTAATCCGGAGGCTTTTTATTTTCTGCAAGACCTATAGTAGCAACTACTATCATTAAAGCACCATCAATCGGTTCTGGTTTAAAAAATTTTATATATGCTTCTTTAAATCGCAATATTTGCCGCAACACCACCTTGGAATACAAAAACCGGCCTCAATTTTCTTCCTCTTACAAGGTTGTTCATATAATTTCTTACAAGCGCTTTTGAAAGACCTCTTAATATTTCCGCTTTACTAAAACCGTATTGCTGTTTCGAAATCATATCAGATTCTGCAAAGACTGTACATCTACCTGCGATTCTCACTTCTCGTTTTGCAGTCAACGCAATTTCTCCAAACTCCTCAATTTTTATTCCGAGTCTTTGCGCCTGGTGGTCAAGAAACGACCCTGTACCAGCAGCACAAACTGTATTCATAGCAAAATCAGCTATTGTCCCATCATTTATAATAATAAGTTTGGAGTCCTGTCCACCAATTTCAAAAATAGTACTAACATCTGGATGAAAGTGTAATGTAGCAGTAGCATGGGCAGTGATCTCATTTTTTACTACATCGGCACCAAGGACATATCCAAGAAGCTGTCTACCACTTCCAGTTACGCCAACCCCACCTATTTCTTTATTTGCCAATTCATTGTGTAATTTTGCTAGCTCATCCTTTACAGTGTCAATTGGTTGCCCAACATTTCTTACGTACGACTTGAATAAGACCTCGTTATTTTCATCAATGGCTACAACATTTATACTTACTGACCCTACATCAACACCAATATATATTTTCTCCACTTTTGTCTACCTCGCTATCCTTTTTCTGTGTTTTTTTAGTTTTATAACATCTAAAAAAGCTTCTATTCTCGTTAATACATTGGCAATCGCCATTTGCTCATCTACAGAAAGTGACAAAATTGGATAGTCATACTCTCTCATTATTTTATCTATCACACTTTGAGAAATAAGTTCTGGTAAACATCCAAAGGGTTTCAAGTGAATAACTCCATCAAATCCTCTTTCCATAAAATCAATTATTGCACCGACAGATTGCTTAGCATGGCCTCCAATTATTATCTCTATGTATTTTTCAGCTTTTTTCAAAATCTCGTGCTCTTTCTCCTTGTAAGAAGGCAAAGGTATCAAATTAAAATCAATCCATTCAGAAATATAATGGGACCTTTCAACCTCTGCACCATAACTATTTAAAACTTCTTCTATATTGCCATTTACAGAAGGTTCCATAACCACATATATTTCTCCCACTATTCCTATTCTAATTCTTTCTTCTTCCGGAACTTCACAAGTTTTTATACTATTTAATCTTTTAATAGCTTTTTCCTCAATGACTTTCACATCTTCAGAAGTTTTTATCTTTCTATACTCTTCTGCAATCTCATGCCATGCTTTAGTAAATTCACCTTTATTGCATTCATAAGCTCTTTTAACTTCAACAATTTTTTCTACTTTGTCCATAGATTTAGCCATATCGTAAACAGTTTTTACAGTTTTGAGAACTTTTCCCCAAGAATTATTACCTTTTATTTTTTTCACATTATCCATAAATCCCTTTAAATCTCTTTTAGGTTCGCCAAATATTATAAATTCAATGTCATAACCCATATTTTTGAGTATTTTCTTTTGAGCTTCTCCATAATAGCCCGCTCTGCAGGGACCATTCCCGCCAGAAGTTACTATATATAGTATCTGCTCCTAATTCGATAGCTTCAAGATACGTGCCTAAAATAACTTTTAGAGGAAAACAAGCAAATTCAGGGCTATATTTTACACCATAATTTATCGTTTTTTGAGACGGTCTCGGTGGCGTTACAACTTCGTGGCCAAGCAAACTAAACAATTTTTCATATATATAAGGCGAACCCATATAGGGAAATGTTATCTTCACTCAAATCACGCCTTCCTTAGACTTTTCTTCAGCTATAACAGAATCTTTATGCTTTTTTAACTTGATAAGGTCAGTAAAGGCCTCAACTCGTGTAATTATATGACTTTCACCTGTTTGCTCATCAATCCTTAAAGTCATAAAAGGTTTTTTATATTTTTCAGAATCTATAATTAAAAAAGGCTCAAGAATTGAATCAGGACCACAACCAAAGGCGGTAATATGAACAATACCGTCAATGTCGTCTCTTTCCATAAACTCATAAGCCGTACCTAAAAGCATATTAGTAAATTCCCAAAACATATTCTTTTTAAATTTTTTTAACTGCCGTTGTATTACCTTTTCTTCCATCATATCAAAAGTCACAACTTTTATGTTGAGCTTGCGAAAAACATTAAGCAAATCCATATTAACAAATCTATCATAAACATTATATACATAACCAATTAGACCTATAGTAATATCGCCATCATATTTTTTTGGTTCTTCATTTGTCAAAAGCTCATTTAAATCATAGCCTTGCTTATTTAAAACTCTAAACTCAAGCCATTTACTTCGAGCTTTCTTTAAAGCATTTTTTAAATCTCTTCTACTCACCCCTAATTTGTCAATAAAGACTGTGTAATTATGAAATTCCGCTATATCCGTACTCTTTGCTACTATACTATGGGTTAGAATTTTATCCTCAATGCCATCAAAAAGCCCTTTGATCATATCAGGTAATCCCATAAATTTAGGGCACATAAAAATACCTCTTCTCAAACTTACAAACCTTGGAATATATATATAATCAACATTTTTATCTAGCAAGTTTAAAATATGTCCTGTATATACTTTCATAGGTACGCATATTTCAGCAACTGCCTCTTTCACACCGGCATCTAAAACACTCTTTGAAGTATCACCAGATGTGACCACCTCAAAACCGAGGCTTTCAAAAAGAGTTTTCCAGAAAGGATAATAAAAATAATACATTAAGGCTTTTGGAATACCAATTTTCATTATTTGTTCTCCTCTCCTAAAAACATCCTATATCATATTTTAACTACTTCAGTCACTCTTTTCTACTCCCCTTACAAAAATTTCTATGGTTTTTTTGACAAATTCACTATCTCCAAAGCCAATTAACTTGTTACCATAAGAAACATTCATTAAAATAAAGCCGAAATTCAGTGACATAAAAGCAAAGGCTAAAAGTTCAAAATTATCGGTATTTAATAATCCCTTCTCATACATTTTTTCAAAATATTTTATCAAAACTTCTTTAAAACCTTTCGGAATCTTCATCAAATATTCTTTCACTTCTTCAAAAATCTCTGGACTCCTCAGACCCATCATGATTTTAGCCTTTTCCTCTGTAAAGTTTTTATGATATTCATGTGCCAGCATAATTAGGTCTTCTTTTAAATTCCATGTACATTTGTCCAATATTTTTTCATTTACAGGTTTTAATAATTCTAGCTCTTTTAATGCATAAAGCACTATATCTTTTTTGCTTCCAAAACATCTAAAAATCGTCACTTCATTTACTCCTGCTTCTTCTGCAATATTTTTAGTAGTAGCAGATTTATATCCCTTTTCAGAAATCAATTTTAAAGTAGACACAACTATTCTTTCCTTTACTGAATCGCCCATTAAAACACCTCACAACAGTATGCAAGTAATTGCTTGCATACATATTATAACATATCTTTGCCATAAAACAAAAATGCTCTTTATTTATCTTCTTTCCTTATCAATCCAACACTCATACATCTTTTATTCTTTTCCCTTTGATTAACTAATTATTTCAACACTATAAACAATATATAAAAATATAACTTCGATTACCGCCAAATATTTAATTAAGCAGCAATCGAAGTTTATCATAGTTACTTTACTATACAAATCAACTTCCACTTTTCTCATCCTTCCATATAGATTATATTCGATTTTCCAAATATAGTTAAGTTAATTTTTTGTCAATTTAATCTTTGGGCTACTTTAAGCAAATATTCCTTAAAAAATTCTTCTTCATAATCTAAAAGTTCTGTATCGACATTTTCTATTGTATCTGTATACCAGTGGTAATTTCCTAGTCTGCCCTTTTCATCTTTTGCAAGAAACGCTATTGCATCAAATCCAGCGGCCATTGCTGGAAGAGCATCTGTAGGAAGGAGCAAATTTTTCATCTTTTGAACTTTGTCAGCGTGACCTTTTGCCATGTCCTCTGCTACGTCAAACAACAATTCACTCGCTCTTTTATAAAATACCATTCCTTCTCCCTCAAGATATGTAATTTTTCCACTTCCAAGATTGTCAAGTATTATAAATTGTGTATCTTTAGGAAGCTTTTTACCATACTTCTTTATAAAATTTTTCATCCCTCTTTCCCCAGCTTCTTCACTGCCAGTAAACAAGAATATTACATCCACATTGTCAGGAAATTTATCTTTGTTATTTATGTAGCAATTAGCCAATGCCAAAGTAAGAGCTGTCCCTGTCCCATTGTCATTAGCCCCCTGTGTGTATCTACCTGTCACTTCACATATAGCCATAAATATTACAGTTACAAAAACAATAAAAAGCCCAAGATACAACGAGATATAAGCTATAACATTAAGTTTTAAGGCTTTTAGCAAAATCCCAATAGGAACTAACCCAAATCCTACATAACAAATGTTATAAATAATACTCAGTTTATCTACAATTTTAGGATGAAACATAAGACTTCCTCTTTGCGTATCATAATGAGCTGATACAATTATTCTTTTGCTGCGGCTTTCATCAAAAGTTGTAAAAACATTTTGAGACAAATGCCTTGGCATTATGCTTGTTTCAATTGGCTTACCACTTACTTCTAATAGCAAAAGACTTATTGCAAATAAACTGAGTAAAAATGCTGCTATTTCTAAAGGTCTACCGTACATCAATGAGAATAAGCCGCAAATAAATAGCAAAACACCCACTTGTAAAGGAAGCATATAGAGATTATCTCTTGTAGTTTTAAAAGTCTGGATTTCAACTTTATAACCCATCTTTTTTAATTCATTTAAAATATAGTCTGCAGCTTGCTTTTCATTTTTTGTTGCGGAACCTCTATGTCCAAACTTAGTCAATTCTTTTAAATAGTAAATACTTTTCAAATTAAAAGCCCCCTTTCAATAGAATACTTATATTATGTATTTTTTACTGCGCTACATGCTCAATTTATTATCACTCATTATAAAGCGCTTTACCTATATGCTATTTTAGCTATACTTTCAAAATATTGTTAATATCCGACCTCCATTTATCTTAATAATACCACATTTGTAAAAAAAGCATACTCGAAAGCCAGGCTTTCAAGTATGCTTTAAATTTTTTATGGCCTCCCATTTCCTCTGTTCGGAAAAAGTTTTTGCAAAATATTCGAGTTCGAGTTGGTATCTTGTGTATTATCAGGATTTGTCTGAGTATTGCCATTATTATTAGGTGGTGTATTGGGTAATTGTTCATCAGGAGGCTGTGCGTTGTTGTTATTATTATCAGAAGACGGCTGCTGGCTATTATCAGGCGGCACAGTTTCATTAGTAGGTTCATTATTTTCTGGCAATATTGAAGTTGTGTCATCATATTCTGTCGGTACTACATACTTGCCATCTCGTGCCACCGCATTTTGCTCTGGTGTTCTTCCTGGTGGATCTATAAATACAGCATCTTTTACTAGGTCAGGAGGCGTTAAGTCAGTTGCAAGTTTTCCGTTTTGAGAATTTATTTTTACTGCAACATGAACACTGCAATAGGTAGTAGGCTGAGTACCCTGTGCAAAAATTTCAGTATAGGCTCTACCACCTCTAGGATCCAAATGACATAAATCTGTAGGAAGTTCTCCTGAATCTTTACATACTGTGGCAGAAATAATTCCTGGTGGTCTTACAAAATCTTTATATGGCAAATCTTTGTGTATTTGAAGCATCACTGTCTTCCATAACTGGGCAGGGTAAGTGCCTCCTACTACGTTTCTACCCGTTCTACTATCGTATAGTGATATGGAATTGTTATCATACCCCATCCACACAGTAGCAACATAATAAGGTGTAAATCCTGAAAACCATGCATTAGTGTACTTATCAGTAGTACCAGTTTTGCCAGCAACAGGCATATTGGGAAGTTTTGCACGAGAACCTGTCCCGTATTTTACAACGTCTTGCATCATGCTTGTCAATATATAGGCACTTTGCTCGCTTAAAACTACATGTCGTAAGGGTTTATTTTCTAAAATTAAGTTCCCTTCAGAATCTGTGACTTTCGTAAAAGTAATAGGTGTTGTATATACTCCCCCATTTGCAATTGCTCCATAAGCAGCAGCCTCCTGAAGAGGCGTGATACCCTTGTAAAGTCCTCCAAGAGCAAGAGCAGGCAAATACATGTCGTTGTCAGTTATAGTAAGTCCAAATTTTTTACCGTAGTTTGCAGAAGTAGCTATACCTATCCTATCAACAACTTTGACAGCTGGGACGTTTAAGGAATCAGTCAAGGCTTCCCTCAACGTTACAAGTCCTCTATAGGTAGAACTTTCATAATTGTGAGGGGTCCAATTACCAAAACTCGTTGGAACATCATCAACTACTGTTGCTGCTGTAAGACCACTTTCCAAAGCCGGGCCATAAACCGTCAGAGGTTTTATTGAAGAACCCGGTTGTCTATAAGCTTGAGTTGCCCTATTGAATCCTCTAACTATATTTGAGGAATCCCGTCCTCCAACAATTCCCTTAACCTCTCCTGTTTTCCAATCCATTACAACCATTGCACCCTGAACTTCTTCTTTAATCTTTGAATTAACGGGAAAAAGTTCTGGGTTTTTAAAAGCTTCTTCAATATAACTTTGTATTTTTAAATCCATTGTTGAATAAATTCTGAGTCCTCCATTGTATATTTTGTTTATTGCTTCGTCATGAGAAATACTGAGTTTTTTAGACAATTCCTCTGCTACATCATTTATAACTTGGTCTATAAAATATTTATGGTCATATGTGGTAAAATCCGTTTTCTTAAATTCCAATTTTTCTGCTATTGCTTCATCATACTGTTCTTTAGTAATATAACCTTGTTCAAGCATTTTCTGTAAAACAAGATGTTGTCTTTTTGTAGCAGCCTCTAAATTGGCATAAGGTGAATACAGTGACGGGTTATTAGTAATGCCAGCAATCATAGCACACTCGGCTAAACTTAACTGGCTTACATCTTTGCCAAAATAAGCTAATGCTGCTGCTTGAACGCCATAAGCATTTACGTCAGGTCCTCCAAGGTATATGGTGTTGAGATAAGCTTCAAGTATTTGCTGTTTCGAATATTTTTGTTCCAGTTGCCACGCAAGAATAGCCTCTTGTATTTTTCTTGTGAGCGTCTTCTCACTAGAAAGCATAGTATTTTTTACAAGCTGTTGTGTTATAGTACTTGCTCCTTGAACTGGTTTGCCTCCTGCTTTAATATCAGCAATAAGGGCTCCAATGATTCTTTTAGGATCAATCCCTAAATTATTTTTATAAAACCTTTGGTCTTCTATAGCAACAAAAGCATTCTGCAAATCTTTAGGTATTTTTTCTATAGGAACCCATAGCCTATTGTCAGCACCATGAAGTATTGCAACTCTCTGCCACTGACCATTGCTGTCCTTTGCATACACAATGGAGGATTGCCTTTGCGCTGTTAAAGCCTCTTGCGAAATCGGAGGAGTATTTTTAATTATAGCTAAAACTTTTCCTCCAATTGCCCCAATCCCAGCAAATATTAAAATTATGACAGCATATATTATAAACTTTAAAATGACCACTGCCGTACTTTTATTTTTCCCCTTTACTTTATGCTTTTTCCTTTCACTACGCTTTAAATTTGCGTTATTATTCATATTGATCCCCCATATTAAAAATTACTAATTTCTACTGTGCCATATTGATTATATCACAAATTATATCAATTTTTTATGACCAATTTGTAACAAATTATTAATTAATAATAAAAAAATATAAAAATCTATAAAAAAGCCAGTCAATAAATGACTGACTCTTTGAAAGATTACTTTGCTAATTTATATATATTAATGACATCTTCCTTTCCTAGTTTTACAAAATTACCAATCTTTTTGTTGCCATTGTCTGTACACTTATTGGCCATCTCTTCAAATCTGTCATCAGAAATACCTGCTTCTTTGAGCGTAACAGGAAGACCAATCTCTTTAAAAAATTCCGTCATGCGCTTTATGCCTTCTAATGCTATATCTTCGAGATTTTCATAAGGTAGGTCCACATCCCATACTCTTACAGCAAATTGTACAAAGCGATTTATATTATGCTTGTATACGTACTTCATCCAGGCTGGAAAGACAATCGCAAGTCCTGCACCATGGGCAATATCGTAAATAGCACTTAATTCATGTTCAATTTTATGGGAAGCCCAATCTCCTATTCTTCCTGTGCTTAGTAAGTCATTGTGTGCAATGGTACCAGCCCACATAATTTCTGCCCTTGCATTATAATTTGTGGGATCTTTTAGTACTATACGCACATTATTTATAACAGTTTTTAAAGTAGCTTCACAAAGCCTATCAGTCAAATCAACATTTTTGACATTTGTAAAATACCTTTCCATTACGTGTGCCATAATGTCTGCAACACCACAGGCCGTTTGATAATTGGGTAATGTATATGTAAGCTCTGGATTCATAATTGCAAACTTAGGTCTTATCAAGTCATGGTGAAATCCTCTTTTGTACCATCCGTTTTCATTTGTAATAACTGTAGCATCACTCGCTTCACTTCCTGTTGCAGGAATAGTTAAAATTACACCTACAGGTAAGGCCCTTTCAAGCTTCGCTTTTCCTACAAAAAAGTCCCACACATTGCCATCATAGGGTACACCCATTGCAATAGCCTTTGCAGTGTCAATGACACTTCCTCCACCAACAGCTAAGATAAAATCGATATTGTTTTCTCGGCATAATTTTATTCCTTCCTGCACAAGACCAAGCCTTGGATTAGGCTTTACACCTGACAGCTCTATAAACTCAATCCCAGCCTCTTTTAAAGAATCTACAACTTTATCATATAAACCAGTCTTCTTTATGCTTCCTCCCCCATAACAAAGCAGCACTTTACTGCTGTAATTTTTTACCTCTTCACCCACTTGATGTTCTGTTCCCTTACCAAAAATAATTTTTGTAGGGCTTGAAAAAACAAAGTTCTCCATAAAACCACTCCCCTGAAAGTTTTTTATCGTGTTGCCATATGTGAAGTTATCAAGATGTCAAAACACATTAATAAAAATGTCCTTTAGAAAATTATAACACAAAGGGAGAAAATAATGAAATATGAAAATAAGGAAATTTTTGTTAATAATTATAAATTGCAATCCTCAATTTTATCCGATGCATAGCAAACCATTCTTCCATAATCATTTTTTTAATTATATCGACGACTTGTTTTGCAAATTGTTTTGTATAAGACGATAGTGTCAAGATACTGTAGGATTTTTTTAAGACAACCCCTGGAATTTACTTAATTCAGGGCTTCGTCTTATCATGTTTTTTATATGACTTGTGCATATTTTATTGCTCTTAAAATCCTGTATATTGGCGTTACTTTCCCTATATTCAAAACCGTAATATTATTTATCTTTTCATTTGTAGACGTTTTAACT
>NZ_JAFCAC010000098.1:0-602 GCF_018588165.1 Thermoanaerobacter sp. CM-CNRG TB177 | reverse complement strand
TTACTCTCGTTACTCATGCCGGCATTCTCTCTACTGTACAGTCCAGCCTCGCTTCCGCTTGGCCTTCTACCCGTACAGTACGCTCCCCTACCCCAAACAGAAGTCAGATGTCGGAAGTCAGATGTCGGATACTCTCCACTTCTTTATCATCGTGTATATTTGCTTCCTTAAAGCTGTGTATTCTTCTATTAGTTCGTTATGCAATGTCTTATCTATATATCCTAAGTCATAACTTAAGTCTAGTAATACTTCTATTTCATTGCTTGATCCAAGCGCTATCTTTAAATACCTCTTAAAATCTGCCTCTGATTCTTTCTTTCCATATCCTTCGGCTATATTTAACGGTATTGATGTTGCTGCCCTTCTTAGTTGACTCCCTAATTCGTATCTTTCATACCCAGGATAGTTCTGGGTTAGCTTGTGTATCTCTATGCTTAGCTTGTATGATTGTTGATATATTCTGAGATCCTTATACGTCTTTATCATTTTCTCACCTCTGACCTCTCACATCTGACTTCTGTTTAGCCCCAGCTTCGGTGGCATGTTTGAGCCCCGTTCATTTTCGGCGCAGGACCTCTCGACCAGTGAGCTGTTACGCACTC
>NZ_JAFCAC010000097.1:0-4688 GCF_018588165.1 Thermoanaerobacter sp. CM-CNRG TB177 | reverse complement strand
TGAAGCTATCATGAGAAATCCTATGCTATTTTTTCATTTTTACTTTACAAAGCCATATACTCTTTGATTTTTATCATTAATTAATCTCAATCTATCTAAAAAACTAAAAAGCTTTGTGACTTATCAAGAGACTTAGATTTTCAATTCATAGATTTTAAATCTTATTTTATATCTTTTTCTTAACTTAAAAATTCTAAAAACTTGCTTCAACCAGCTATAGTATCTCTACATGTCCTTATAACTCTTCACATAAAATGTCCGCTGGTTACTATACGGAAAAATGCAAAGCTCCACGTATAAATCAGAAAAACCCAATTAAATAGTAAAACACCCTATCCTAGAATGCAGTGCTCCTTGCACTTACTACAACTTTAAACTAATATAAACTCATAATTTTGTTATTTAGTCCCTAATAATAGTAACTTTTTCTACTCTAATATTTGCTTTATTTTATAATTTAGTTAAAATTTGTTTCCATTTCTACTCTTTTATACTACCTCCAGTTAAACCTGATATAAAAGCATTTTGATTTATCAAAAATAATATAATAATTGGTACAATAGCTAATGCTGAACCTGCCAGTAATATCTGATAATTGCTCCCATATGGAGTTAATAGCGTCATCAAACCTACTGGAAGTGTAAACATATCCTCTGTACGCATAACAATCAAAGGCCATACAAAATTATTCCAATTACCTAAAGCTACAAATATAGCCATCGCCCCAAAGGCCGGTTTCATCAATGGAACCATGATTCTCCAATAAATTCCGAATTCAGTAGCACCATCTATTCTGGCTGCATCCATAAGTTCTTTTGGTAATCCCTCCGCATACTGCCTAAAAAAGAATACTGCAATGGGAGATACTATTCCCGGTAATATTACTCCCCAATACGTGTTGATTAAACGAAATGATAGTATTAATCTATATAAGGGCAACATTAATATTTCAAAAGGTACGAATATGATAAGTAATACTAACATAAATACAAGATTTTTTCCCTTAAATTGGTACTTAGCCAATCCATATCCTACCATAGACGACAAAAGCAACGTTACTACTGTTCCTACAAGAGTCATTAATAAACTATTTTTATACCATTGTCGGTACAGACTACCTTCCTCGCTAAATAAAATTGCATAATTTTTGAAACTCATTATATTTAAATCTATTTTCATATCTAATCCCTTGCGGAATAACTCTGTAGCCGGTTTAAAAGATCCTATTAGCAGATAATAAAACGGGAATAGAGCTAGAATAGCTAATATAACAAAGAAAACAAACACAACTATATTAGGCATTACCTTTTTCATAGAAAGCTTGCCTTTGGAACTAATATATTCTTGTTTTATTTTTACGGAAGAATCGTTTATGCCCATATTTATACTTCCCCCTTTTTAAATAATCCAAAATATTTTAGCTGAATTGTATTTATTATTAAAACAATTGCTGCCAGCACTATGCCTATTGCTGCACCAAATCCGAAATCTCCCTTTTGAAAAGCTTCTCGATATAGATAAGCCACTATTGTTAATCCTGCATCTTTAGGTGAATTTGTTCCCCAGAAAACATAAGTTTCAGTGAACATAGCATATCCACCATATATACTGATAGTTAAAACATAAATAATCACGGGTTTTAAAAGGGGTAATGTTATATATAAAAATTTAGAAATTGGACCTGCCCCATCTATTTCTGCCGCTTCATACAATTCCTTTGGTATACTTTGTAATCCAGATAAAAAATATACAATATTTACTCCCGTCCATCGCCAGGTTGCCAGTAATACTAAAAGAAACATCGCCACATTCACATCTGCTAACCATCTCTTTGGCGGTAAACCAAATGTGGCTAAAAGCACATTTGCAGGAGAAATAGGAGGATCCGCAAAAATCAATCTAAAAACTATACCCGCAACTACAACAGAAGTGAGTATAGGCATAAAAAGTGCTGCTCTAAAAAAATTTCTACCTATTAATTTTTCAGAATTTAAAAAAACTGCTAAAATTATAGGTATAGGAATCAAAATTAGCAATGTCCAAAAGGTATAACGTGTGTTGTTCCATATTGCAGTATAAAAATGGGGATTCAATAGTCTTTTATAATTCGTCAATCCTACAAACTCAACTTGACCAGGCTGTATCTTTTGAAAACTCATAATAAAAGCACTCACAACAGGATATAAAAAGAACAAAAGAAATGTAACCACAAATGGCAAAACAAAAAGATATGGAGCTACTTTCGGAGAATATAACAAACTAACAAAAAAACTTTTTCTTTTCACCTTTAATTCCTCCTCTCAATCATCAAGAGATGCAAGAGCAACGCTCTTTGCATCTCTTGATATGATAATCTGCTAATAATTACTCTCCTGTCTCTATCTCTCTTCGAAGTTCATCCGCCGCTTTTTTCAATGCTTGTTCTGGTGTCGCTTCATTAGTTTCTAAAACTTCATACAATACCTGAGTTGCTAATAAACTATTGGCCGTAGGAACCCATTTGTTACTTCTTAATGAATACACATTACCTTCCGTAGATGATAAAAGTATCTTGAAGATATCTTTTCCGTTAACAAAATACTGAGTATATTCATTGTCTCCAGGATCATTAGCAAGTTGTTCCCACACACCCCAGCGCGGAGGATCAAAACCTAATACATTCCATATCTCAATATTGGCTTCCGGAGTGCCCTTAGCAAAGTACAAAAATTCTTTTGCCAAATCAACATGTTTGCCCTGTAATGGCACTACAGTTCCAGTTCCTCCAAGACCAACAGTAGGATATATGTTACCATCTTTCCATACTGGGACTGGTGCTACAAGTATTTTACCCTTTAAATCTGACATATAACTTACAAATCTGCTCATAAACCAGAAAGGCATTATAACCGACGCTACATTTCCTTCATTAATCCACCCATAGGCCTCTTCAGTATCGGGTTGTCCTCCTGGCGGAATAACAGCTATCTGATATTTGTATATCATATCATGTAAAAATTGTAACGCTCTTACATTTCTATCATTATCCAAAATGACGTTGTCGTTTTCATCGAATACATCTGAACCTTGTTGACCAATCATTGTGCTAAAGTCCCAGAATGCAGTTCGACCAATAGTTACCATTGGCTTTCCTGTTTTGGTTTTAACTAATTTACCTGCCTCCACAAAATCATCCCATGTTACTATTTTACTAGGATCGACTCCTGCTTCGTCTAGAATTTCTTTATTGTAAAATGCCATTACAGCGCCTCCGTGGGTAGGCATTCCATAGAGCTTACCCTCTTTGCTGTAAATCTCTAAACGTGATTGTATAAACTTATCTCTATCACTTTCCACAAGGTCAGTTAAATCCGCTAATTGCGGTGTCCCTTCTAAGTATTGGGGAAATCTACCAATTTCCACATCAGCAATATCCGGCGCTCCTACTCCTGTTTGTAACGCCATTGCCAACTTGTCATGCATCTCTTGATAAGGATAAGTAGTCACCTTCAATTTTATGGGTCGATCAGGATGAGTCTTATTCCATCTATTGACAGCATCCTCATATAAATTTCCATGCAAACCTACAAAAGTCCATAAAGTCAATTCAGTAGGTCCTTTATTTCCATTGCTACCCTCTTGTTCAGCATTTTGTATTGAATCTTTCGCCCCACAACCAGGTAATATTATCATTGTCAAAATAGAAAAAATAAGTATTATACTTAAAAACTTTTTCATCTAAAAATTTCCCTCCTCTTATTAATAATCTGTATAAGCTTGTACATATCTTGAAAGTCTTTATTTAAGCCGCTTCTAAGATATGCTTCTTCTGGCTACCACTTTAACATTTTTTATCTTTTTTAGTTTATCACCACCCCTCAACACAATCTATTAAAAAACTTAAAAAGAACATTTTTTATTTATATATCACCTCTTCCTTCTCAGTGGTATGGTTTTAAATATTTCGCCATGTATTCAGCACTCCTTTTACCTCTTTCTCTATTGCGCCAACTCCATCACAGTCTTAGCTATTCCAACTCACAGGAGGAGAGAGGTTAAAGCAACTCTTTTGTTCATAATGATTTATACTCCTCTTATTCCATTTCCAATGTAACCACTAATAACTCTACATCTTGATTAACTTTGTACATATTGAACAAATAATAAGGTAGTATCTTTGAACCTTCGTATTAATAACAGCCTGTAGTACGTTAATATTCCTTTTTTACCCTTTTTAGTTTTTATTTCATCTTTATTTAATTTTCAAAGTTCAGACATATTTTTAAGAATTAATGTTACACATGTTTCCATCTTTTATTTTCGATTAACTTATGTATCCACTTTGGTATAAATACATTCTAAACTGTGTAGTTTTGATAGAACAAAATTATTTGATTGTTAAAACTAATTCAATTTTTAATATTTTTTTATGTTGTACGTATATATTAATTATTTTCAATGCAAATGTACGTATATCTATATATAATATATTCTCCATAGCTTTTAAAATTCCTTCTTGAATTTAAATTTTTTATAAAATTTTTAGTAGCTGTTTACTGCATATATCAATCTGATTGCTAATACACTTAGTAGACTAATATATTGTAACTGTAAAGACTATTATTCATTTTATATATTTCCCGTTTTCTCTAAAGCTCTGTAAAGCATAGCTGCTGCCTCTGCTCTTGTGGCGTTCTCTTTGGGCCTGA
>NZ_JAFCAC010000096.1:329-789 GCF_018588165.1 Thermoanaerobacter sp. CM-CNRG TB177 | reverse complement strand
GTTTTTAGCCTACCTATAAGGAATTGAAACTATACTGCCGCTTTTGCTCCCAAATCTCCATACCCAGTTTTTAGCCTACCTATAAGGAATTGAAACGCCTGCATTAATATTTATATCCCATGTGTAAGTGACCGGTTTTTAGCCTACCTATAAGGAATTGAAACTGACCCTACTACTGGGGATGATATCTTGAGAGTAAATGTTTTTAGCCTACCTATAAGGAATTGAAACAAAGAAATGACGCACATATACAAGTAAAGTTACCATCGTTTTTAGCCTACCTATAAGGAATTGAAACTGTAAAAGCAGCTGCTTTACATACTATTTAAAAAAACGTTTTTAGCCTACCTATCCTGAAAATAGTGTCTCTCAAAAAGGCAACAAAAAACTAAACCCATACCGATGTAAAAATATGGGATAAATGAATGGTTAATAAAGTTAAATAAAAAGTTAAGACGCT
>NZ_JAFCAC010000096.1:0-319 GCF_018588165.1 Thermoanaerobacter sp. CM-CNRG TB177 | reverse complement strand
ATGCTATGTGCCACTGCAACTGCTGCACGGTTTGCTCCTCTTCGAGCAGCGATGGGTGGTACTGACTTGAGAGATAAGTATCTTTTGTTCTTGAGGCAGCCCTGGCAGCTTCAATAAGAGAGCTTCGCAATTTTTGGTTACCTTTTCGAGTTTTGGCAGACTTTTGTTTACCAGCACTTTCATTATGACCTGGACACAGCCCTGCCCAAGAACACAAATGGGCAGCAGAGGGGAACTGTTCCATATTCGTGCCGATTTCGGCTATGTGAGAGTAAACTAAATCCATGAAAGAACCAACTCCTTTTTTAAAATTTGAACG
>NZ_JAFCAC010000095.1:0-1929 GCF_018588165.1 Thermoanaerobacter sp. CM-CNRG TB177 | reverse complement strand
CCTCCCTCTATTATCTTTTATTTTCTCTTAATATCTTAGTTTTTCTTTAATTTTCTCATCACAACAAGAGCATCTCATGGCTTATATTATCATTTCTTACTTATCTAACCATTAAATAGGTAAGTTTAATAAACCTCATATCCTATTTCCATATTATGGCGGGATAGCTCCACTTATCTCATGGGGTTTACCCTCCCATGTCTCACTGGATCTCCGTCCTTAATTCCTTCGTTCTACCTGCCATGAGGTGGATGTCATTTCTGCTCCATTGCAGGGTCTTTGCCCGTATGGTGATTATTTTTTATGACAATTCCCGCTCTTGTTGTCAATATACCATCTTGACTAGTTGTTTTTGCTTTATTTCTTCCTTTACCTTTTATGTCACGTCGTTCACACTTTCGTTTTCCCTAAAAATTAATTCTTCTTAAGGATCAGCTTTTTAGATGTGAGTAAGTTAAAGCTGAAGAGAAGATAATTAACCCTTAATTGATTTTATAGTATGTTGGCACTTTTTATGCAGCTTCCTGTAAGGCTGGCCTCTTTATATCCTTCATCATCTTGATTGGGTCATATTTTACTCCTTTCTTTAATATGACATAAAATATCCTTATCAGTTTGTTGCACAATACTATTAGTGATTGCTTCTTTTTTAACGGGTTTTGCGCTCTGGTAGTGTAATATTTGTGAAGTTCACGAAACTCTTCGTTTTTTGCAACCAAGGCCATTACTGCAGTAAATAGTACTCTCCTCAATCGTTTCCTCCCTCTTTTACTTATTGTTGTTTCTCCTTTATACTTACCAGAGCTATTCTCTACTAGGTTTAATCCTCCTAGTTTTTGTATCTGTTTTGGATGTTCATATTTCTCAATGTCTCCTACTTCTGCAATAAACCCTGCTACTGTATTCATCCCTATCCCTTTGATTTCTAGTAGTTCTTTAACCCCTGGTATCTCAACTATTAATTCTTCCATCTTCTTCTCTATTTCTTCAATTTGTTTTTTGAGAAATTCGTATTGTTCAATGAGAGTCTTTATCTCGTATTCCGCCATCTTTATGCCCTGCTTCTTCCCTATGCTCTCCTTAGCAGTTTCTATCAGCTTTATAGCCCTTTTTTCTCCTACCCCTCTTTGTACTTCTTTCTTCCATATCGATATTATTTCTTCAGCACTCTTTTTTGCTATCTTCTCAGGCGTTGGAAATTCTCTTAATGTGATAAGTGCTGCTTTCCCTTCCCAGTCTGAAAATACGGTGTTAAACTCCGGAAAGTATATGTCCATCCATCTTGTTATTTGATTTTTTGTCATCCCTATTTGTTTGTTCAACCTGTCTTTTATGTCCATCGCTACCCTTAATTCTGCATATACTCCTTCAGGTATTGTCGGTTCTACATATCTCCCGTCTTTTACTAGCATTGCTATTGTTTTTGGGTCTTTTTTATCGCTTTTTGTGGGAGAATTGTCATCTAATTCTTTGCTCCTCTTTACATGGAATGGATTAACCAATACTACCTTTATGTTATTGTCTTTAAGGTATTGGGCAAAACATAGCCAATATTGCCCTGTCGGTTCTATCCCTACTATTAGTTTGTTTTTCTTATGTCTCTCCATCAAGTCTTTTGCCCATCTAAGAAATTTTGTTATACCTTCTCTATTGTTCTCAAATCTTAGGTATTTTCCATATTCTACTCCTCTGTAGTCAAATGCTCTGGCATAATGGCTTTCTTTTGCTATGTCTACTCCCGCAATTAATGTGTCTTCTGTTACTTGCAAAATCTTTTCATTTTGTGTATACTTCATTTTAGGTACCTCCTGTTTATTTTGATAATTCGAGGTAAGTTCTAGAACTTACACTCTGTATTTTATCAGGAGGTACTTATTTTTTCAAAGTTCATTCTCCCTTATTTTTTATTCATTACAGGAATGCTCCATT
>NZ_JAFCAC010000094.1:0-1349 GCF_018588165.1 Thermoanaerobacter sp. CM-CNRG TB177 | reverse complement strand
CGTTTTGTAAACTTAAATGAAAGTTGAGGACTTCAATCCTTTCTGGTACAATGTTTTGCAGGAAAAACAAAATACCTCCCAGAAAGGATGAAGTCCTCATGCAAAACATTGTACCATTAAAGTGTCCAAAATGCAATAATACTAGTCTGTTCTACAAATATGGCAAAACTAAAGATGGTTATCAAAAGTATCTTTGCCGTAAATGCCACCATCAATTTGCTCCTGATAAACCTTCTTCTAAAAAAACTCCTAAATATCCTCGCTGCCCTGTTTGTGGTAAAGCTTCTTTCCTTCATCATGATTATGAGTATTACTCTAATTACCGTTGTTGCGATAAAAAGTGTAATCATTCGTTTTTTGTCCCAAAACCTACTGCTATCCCCTCTACTTCTATGTCTAAGCTCGTTGGCAAAACTAACTTTAAACGCATGCGCTATCCTGTACATATCATTCTATCTGCTTTGTCTATGTTTTTTCTTGGTAAAAATTCATTTAGAAATATTTCTTTAATTTTAAAAACTACCTTTAATGTTGAGGTCTCTCATACTACTATCAGTAATTGGTGTAGAAAGTTTGCTCCTTTGTTTCACAATATTTCTCTAGAACTTATTCCTATGTTGAATTTTAATTCTGATGAATGGCATGTAGATGAAACTGTAGTTAAAATCGCTGGTGAAAAATATTATATCTGGTTTGTTATAGATTCTGAAACTCGTTTTATTCTGGGTTTTCACCTCACTCCTTATAGAGACTCTAGGCAAGCTTTTGCTTTGCTTAATTCTGTTAGAAATTTAGGAACTCCTTCTGCTATTGTGAGTGATCGCTACAGTGCTTATAAAGTACCTGTTAAGTCTTTATTTGGTTACAGTGTTAAACATATTAGGGTTGAAAGCTTTAAGAATGACATCTCTAATAATTTGATAGAATCTTTCCACCATCAGTTTAAGGCCTGGTATAAGGCTAAACAGGGTTTTGCTTCTTTTGAATCAGCTAATAATTTAATCAGTATGTTTGTGTTTTTTTACAATTTTGTAAGGCCTCATTCTTCTCTCAATGGTTGGACACCGGCTCAGGTAGCTGGTTTAAATCTTACTCCAAAAGAAAAGAAAAAGTATTTGTTAGTTGCTTGAAGCAGTCTTCTCTTCTTAATCAATAAACTAGTAAATGGTTACCCTTGGAAATAGCAAGGGTATGCTTCCCTATGCCTTTTTTGCTTTTGCTATAAATTGGATTTCGGTTTTCCTCATTCTTTTTATTGATTTTTTACCTCGTTTCGCTATATTTTGGACAAATTTTGAAGCTATCATGAGAAATCCTATGCTATTTTTTCATTTTTACTTTACAAAGCC
>NZ_JAFCAC010000093.1:0-81780 GCF_018588165.1 Thermoanaerobacter sp. CM-CNRG TB177 | reverse complement strand
GTCTAATACTATTTGTTTGTCTTGTTGATTTAGAAAAATGAGTTTAGCCTGTATTACTATCATGCTTTTTGCTCCTTTGTCCGTAAATTTTTGCTGCGAAAGATGTTACTATTGCTTTTTTGTGGACACTCCTTCATACAAAACTACTTTAGGTTTTGGTTTTTCTTCCAGCATGCCTAATAACTTCTCTATATCTTCTTTTTTGTATCTTCTTCCTTTTGGTGTTCTAACTGGGGTTATTAATCCTTCCTTTTCCCAGTTTATTAATGTAATTCTGCTTATATCATATAGCTATTTAACCTTTTTTATAGTTAATAACATTCATTATCACTCAATTAAAGGTGTATCATTTTTTACTACTAATTCCAACTGTTTTGACCTCCTTTTTACCTTACTATTTATGTCTTTCAACTTCAAATTTTTCTATGGTGTAATCCTCATCTGGACTAATTCCAGCTTTTCTCAAGGCAATAGAAATTTGTTCTTCAACAGTATCTACTCCTTCTAAGTCAGGTAAAAGCAATCCTGAACGATAGCCGCTTCTTACTATTACTCCGTATTTTTTAGGGTCAAGTTCTTCTTTTGATTTAACAGGTTGAGGAGGAGTTAAAACATCAACAGAATACTCTATATCCTTTAACTCGTGTTCTTCGACAGGCTCAAAGCGGGGGTCTTCAAAACCTGCACTTATAGCATTTCTTATTATCTCCTCTGCTATGTTCTTTTGCTGTGGAAACACTGTACCTATGCATCCTCTTAATTCCCCATCTTTGTGAAGAGAAACAAAAACTCCCGCTCTCCTACTATACATCTCTTCCGGCAAACCTTGTGGTACTGGCATTGTCTTTCTATTTTTCACATAATATTCAAGGCTTTCTCTGGCAAGTTTCACATAGTGGTCTTCTTTTTGCCTTATCTCTTCAATCCTTTGTCTTTTTAATCTGTACAATTTTTCTACCAGACTTGTGCCTTTGTACTCCCCAACGTCAAATTGTACAACACCATATCCTACCCCAAAAGGTCCCTCATGAGATAATACTCCCGCTTTAACCTCATATCCATCTAGAGCTCCCAGCATAACACAAACCGATCTAAATCCACACTCTGCAGCTTCTTCAATTAGGCCTTTGTCCATTCCAATTATTTCTTCTACCTTCATTTCAGAAAGCAAGTCCAGAAGTTTTTTGTCAAAAACTTCTCCCTTTGGCGTATAGCCATTCGGACTATTGGGAGTCAATTTGTGAGATAAATCCCCACTGGCGATAAAAACGACCTTTTTGTTTGAATTTCTTATAGCATCTCCAATTGCAGTGCCAAATTCATAAAGCTGTTCAAAGGACAAAAATCCATAAGAAATATGAACTAATTTAAAGTTAGAATAATGTTTTGTAACAAAATATAAAGGTACAATAGTTCCATGGTCAAGTTTTTTTGAAAGGGCGTATCTTTTGATTAATTCATCATTTATCTCTGCAATAGGTATATCTTTTTTTCTCGATTCTTCTACAATTTTTTCAACAAGTTCTAAATCATTCTCAAATTCAAACCTTACACCTCTTGCACCAAACTGTCCAAGGTCCCCTTCTAAACTAGGAAAAACAGTCACTGCCACAGCATCTCTAAAAACGTATCCGTGAGGAGTGACAACTACTATTGTATCAGGCTTTTTTTCTTTTATGCTGCCTGAAACAGTATTAAGTGAATCTATCGTCTTTTGAATCTTTTTTTCTTCTCCTCTCCCTACTTCAGGTACGATTATAGGTGGATGAGGCATGAGATAACAAGACAACAAGGTTCCCATTTTTAACACCTCGAAAAATTTATTTTTCATATATTGATTATACCACAATAACAAAAGCTTCATCCCTTATAAATTAATATTAGGGTGAAGCTTTTTAAAAATTACATAATTTTAATGCCTGTGTTAATTATTTTATTTCTCATCTTTCTTTATATACTTCCTAATTATTCCCTCAAAAATCATATCTATTATATAAGCTGAGCCACTTGCTAATATTATAAAAACCAATATTGGTATAATGTTGGCAAGAACAAAAGCAGCTAACAACGTCAAAATTATAAGCATTGTTTGGGGTAAGTGTCCAAGTCCTAATATAAATGAAGTCTTCCATAAGTTAAAGAGACTTCCTTCATAATATTGGCTTGTCAAAAAAGTATAAATTAATGTAATTAAAAACATAAACCCCATTGACAATAATAAACCAGCAAGAATATATCCAAAAACTGTGTTTTGATGTGTAAAAAATTTTACATCTACATAAAGTATTAAAATAACAGCAACAGTAACCACAAAATTTATAAGCATCCAATGAAAGTGTTTTTTAAAAGCTTTCCAAAATTCTCTCCATACTCCTTCTCCTTCGTCTTTTCTTAAAAGATGCACAGAATGAAGAAGAGCTTCTGTAGAGGGAAAAAGTGTCACAACAGGAAGCGAAAATACAATCCACAGAAAGTTTAATATCATTAAATCACTTATAAAATAAGCTATGTCATAAAGTTTTGAATCTCTCATTGCATTTTCACCTTTACATCTCTTTTAACAATTTCTTTTCTATTTTTCCTGCCGCATTCTTAGGTAGTTTAGGTACAAACTCAAAAATCTTTGGAATTTTATATGGTGCCAGTTTATTTTTTAAAAAGTTTTGAAGCTCCTTTTTGTCGGCTTTTGCTCCCTCTTTTAATACCACAAAAGCTTTGACTTCTTCTCCCTTTAACTGGTCTCCTATACCTATTACAGCCACTTCTAAAACAGCAGGATGCTCTAACAAGGCATCTTCTACTTCTCTTGGATATACGTTAAATCCACCTAATATTATCATATCTTTTAGTCTGTCTACAATGTAAAAATATCCGTCTTCGTCTTTTTTTGCAAGGTCACCTGTATGAAGCCAACCACCCCTTAAAGTCTTGGCAGTTTCTTCTGGCATGTTGTGATACCCCACCATTATATTAGGCCCTTTTAAAACAAGCTCTCCTATTTCTCCAACGGAAAGTTCGTTGTCATTTTCATCTACTACTTTCGCTTCAACACAAGGAAGTGGCAATCCTATAGACCCCGGTTTCCTTATAGCATCAGGTTCTAAAGGATTCAAAAGTGCAACAGGAGCCGCTTCAGTTAAGCCATAGCCTTCTACAAGCGGAAAATTAAATTTTTCCTCAAATCCTCTTTGTATCTCAGGAGCTAAAGGAGCTCCTCCAGATATTGCTAACCTTAATGCTTTAAACTGACCTTTTTCTGCCATTCTCATTAAAACTGCAAACATTGAAGGCACACCGCAGAATACGATTACATCTTCATTGGTTAGCGTTTCCAATGTATCTTTTGGCATAAAACTTTCTTTTATCGTAATAGTAGCACCTAAATAAAACCCAAGAAGTATGTTAACTGTCCATGAAAAACTGTGAAATAAAGGCAATAAAGCCAAAAAATTATCGTTTGGTCCCAAATCAGAAACTTCATCCAACGCTTTTACATCAGCAAGGAAATTATTGTGAGTAAGCATTGCGCCTTTTGGTTTCCCTGTCGTTCCAGAGGTATATATATACGTACATACCTCGTCTGGTTCTATTTCAACATGTTGAGAAGGACCCATTTTTAAAATTGCATTAATGGTATTTTCATCTAAAACGACCACATTTTTGAGATTCAATCTTCCTAATTGAGACTTATCAATTTTTTGAGCTATTAAAGGATGAATGACTATAGTATTAGCACCTGATTCCATAATTATATATGCAATTTCTTCAAGTGTAAGCATCATGTTTAGCGGTACAACAATTGCCCCTGCTTTAGATGCTCCCATAAAAGAAAAAATATATTCAGGGCAATTAGGAAAACTCAATGCTACTCTATCACCTTTTTTTACACCTATTGATTGAAAGAAAGAAGCGTACTTATCTATGAGAGAGTCAACTTCTCCGTAACTATAGATTCTATCTTTAAACTTTATTGCAACATGATCGTCAGACACTTTTGCGTTTTTGTGAAGTTCATGAATTTTCATAATTATCCTCCTTTAACTTAATATAGCAGCACCGATGATCCCTGCATCATTTCCAAGCTCTGCTTTTCT
Organism: Thermoanaerobacter sp. CM-CNRG TB177; assembly: GCF_018588165.1. Lineage (NCBI taxonomy): Bacteria > Bacillati > Bacillota > Clostridia > Thermoanaerobacterales > Thermoanaerobacteraceae > Thermoanaerobacter > Thermoanaerobacter sp. CM-CNRG TB177. The sequence goes on along the minus strand of NZ_JAFCAC010000093.1, from coordinate 77,686 downwards.
TATGTCAGCATAAGGAAGGTCTTTGAATAAAATATTCTCTGCCACTTCTTTTTTAAGAGGTTTTATGAGAAAATCCCCTGCATTTGCAACTCCGCCACCCAATATTATCACTTCAGGGTCAAACATGTTTATCACATTTACAATCCCAATAGCTAAGTATTTGACATAGTCATTAAAAATCCTCATGGCGTCTTCATCATACTGCTTCGCAGCATCAATTACGTTTTTAGCCGTTATGCTGTTTATATCTCCATTTGCAAATTTTAAAATAAGAGAATTGGGATTCTTCTCTACTGCCTTTTTCCCTTCTCTTATTAAAGCAGTTGCTGAAGCATATGTCTCTAAACATCCAATTTTACCACAGTTACATCTTATACCATTGTCTCCTATCACTATGTGTCCAAGCTCAGGTGCAAAATGATGTGCACCATTGTATATTTTACCATCAAGGATAAAACCAGAACCTACTCCTGTTCCTAAGGTAATTGTCACTGAGGACTTAGAACCTTTGCCAGCCCCATATGCTGCTTCTGCCAAAGCTGCTACATTTGCGTCATTGTCCATATATATTGGCAAATCAATGTATTTTCTTATTTCTTTTGCAAGAGGAACTTTTGTCCAAAAGAGATTCACCGCTCGTATTACTATGCCTCTTTCGCTATCTGCTACACCCGGGACTCCTATTCCCATTGACTTAATATCACTTCCACTTAGATTACTCCTCTTAATAAGTTCTATAGCTATATCCGCTATGTCTTTGGCAACTGCTTCATAACCCCTTTCCGGTTTTGTCGGCCTGCTACCTGTAGCTACTATACGTCCCTCTTCATCCACCAATCCAACAGCAATATTAGTGCCTCCAAGGTCAACACCAATTCTCATTCTTCCTCTCCTCCAATTTTCCGTTTTTTCTCTTTAAGATATTCTTTTATTTTTCCAACATCAGTATTAAGCACTAAATCTTCAGTTATACCGGCATTCTTAATAACTTTGAGAGCTTCCTCAAACCTTCCTACATCAAAGCTTACATGTGCATCGCTTCCCACAGCAATTTTTACTCCCATTTCTTTCGCTTTTTTAGCAATGAGAAAACAATTTTCTTCACTGCCTTTTCTTGAACTTACAAAGGAGCTGTTGTTTATTTCAATAAATTTGCCGAATTCTTTAGCAGCCATTAAAACTTTTTCAATATCTATTGGATAGATGGGATTCCCAGGATGTCCTATTATATCTACATAAGGGTTTTTTATAGCATTTATAATAGCTTTTGTGTTTCTTTCTATATCGTCACTTGGTTCAAAACACACGTCATGTAAACTGGCAATCACTATATCTAGTTTTTTAAGTATTCCTTCTGGTAAGTCCAAATTTCCTTCTTCATCCATTATATTAACTTCTACCCCTTTTAATATCTCCACCCCCTCTATTTTTTCAGGTAACACTTTTAAATTTCCAAAATACCAAAGGTGAGCAGCTCCTGGCATTTTAGGTCCGTGGTCTGTCATACATATAAGTTGAAGCCCTTTTTTATAAGCCTCCCTTGCGTTTTCTGTAATAGTGCTGTAAGCGTGACCGCTGGAAATTGTGTGAGTGTGAGTATCCAAAACTAACTTCAACTTTATCCTCTCCCTTTAATTCCCTATTTGTTTTAATAATTTTTTGTTAAGTTCGTGAGCAGCGTTGTATCCCATTTGTTTTTGCCTGTGGTTCATCGCTGCTACTTCTACTATTATCGCGAGATTTCTTCCTGGTCTTACAGGTATAGTAAGCTTTGGAACTTTGACATCTAAAAATTTGATATAATCGTCTTCTAATCCTAACCTGTCGTAGTACTTATCTTCGTCCCATTCTTCCAATTGAATAACTAAGTCTATGTTCATAGAATTTCTAACAGAACCCACACCATACAATGTCTTTATGTCAAGTATGCCAATACCTCTTATCTCAATAAAATGCCTTATTATCTCAGGTGAACTCCCTTGAAGCTTGTCCTCACTTATCTTGCTGATTTCCACCGCATCATCAGCAACCAGTCGGTGTCCCCTTTTGATTAGCTCTAATGCCGTTTCACTTTTACCTATGCCACTTTCTCCTAATAAAAGAACACCTATACCATACACATCTACAAGGTCTCCGTGAATAGTAATTTGTGGTGCTAACTTTTCATCAAGGTAATTAATTAATCTATTTATAAACTTGGTAGAAGCTTCTTTTGTCCTTAAAAGGTATCTATCGTGTTTTTGCGCAGCATCTATGATCTCTTGACGAATATTTAAATCTCTCGTTACAATAAGACAGGGAATGGGATAATTAAAAAACCTGTCTGCTCTTTCAGCTAATACATCATCTGGCAACTGTTCTATAAAAGTTGTTTCAACTTTTCCAATGATTTGCACTCTTTCGTAAGCAAAATGCTCATAAAAGCCGGAAAATTGTAAGCCCGGCCTATTTACATCACTTGTAGTTATATCTATTTTATTATTTTTGGCCTCAACAATAACTTCCAAATTTAAATCCTTTATCAAAGTTTCAACAGGAATCTTATCCACTTTTTCACCTCCAGCCAGCAACAAAACGCTGCATTTAATTCAATTATATTATTTAATGTAAAATAAGTAAATAGACAAAACCTTTTCTTCTTGGAAGATGTAAATTATAATATGTTTATAGCCATATAAACTTTTGAGGTGAAAAAATGTTAAGGTCAAAGCTTCTTAAACTTTTAAAAGAAAACAAAGGGGAATATATCTCTGGGCAAAAACTTTCTGATCAACTCAACGTCTCAAGAACTGCTATATGGAAACATATAAATGAATTAAAAAATGAAGGATACCAAATAGAAGCCCATCACAAGCTGGGGTATATGTTAGTTTCTGAGCCTGATTTGTTAATTTATGAAGAAGTATCCCCTTATCTTACTACAAATTTTATAGGAAAAAATTATATACATAAGTTAGTCATTGATTCTACAAACAACTTCGCAAAAGAAATGGCATCAAAGGTTCCTGATGGTACAGTAATTATTGCCGAAGAGCAGATAGCAGGAAGAGGCCGATTAGGAAGAAGTTGGATATCTCAAAAAGGCTGTGGCATCTGGATGTCTATCATTTTAAAACCAAATATACAGCCACAGGAGGCACTTAATCTCACACAAGTAGCGGCAATTTCTGTAGTCAAAGCTATTGAAGAAGTATTTCATGTAGAAAGCAAAATAAAGTGGCCAAATGATATAATACTAAACAATAAAAAAGTGTGTGGAATATTGACAGAGATGAGTTCAGAAATTGACAAAATAAACTATGTGATAATAGGAATTGGAGTCAATGTAAATTGTGACAATTTCCCTGAAGAATTAAAAGGGAAAGCCACTTCCTTGTACTTAGAAACCAACTCTAAAGTTGATAGGAAAAAACTTACCGCCAGCATTTTAAATAACCTGGAATTTTATTATAATGCATATTTACAAAAAGGCTTTGAATACATAAGACCTATATGCATTGCAAAATCTATAACAATAGGAAGAGAGATAAAAGTTATTTACAATGAAGGTGAAATGGTGGGAAAAGCTGTAACTATTGACAATAATGGAAGTTTGATAGTAGAAACTAAAGAGGGTAAAAGACTTAGTATTATGTCAGGAGATGTATCTGTAAGAGGTTTACTGGATTACATTTAAGCGTCAAGACAAAATCTTGACGCTTAAATTTGTTGACAAAGTCAAAATTTTCTAAAGAAGATATTTTGCATCGTCGCTCCAGAGTTCCAAAGCGACAAAACTAAACTCGACCTTCGGGCTCCGGCATGGTACCGGGCACAATCGGCATCCATGCCTTAAGGTGCCCGCCTCCGCCATCCGTGGCTTCGGCCCTGCCTCCACCCTCGGTCTCACTAAGTTTTGTTAGCGCTTTGTCACAAGTCGCGCCAAACGCAAAATATCTTCTTTTCGAAAGTTTGTCAACAAGCTGAAGCATCCAAGACAAAATCTTGACGCTTTTTATTTTCTAAAATATTCATATACAGCTTGAGCAGCTTTTTCATTCATTCCTTCCACTTTTTTAAGGTCCTCCACACTTGCCCTTTTTATTTCTTCTATAGAGTTGAAAGCATCGTATAAAGCTTTTGCCCTTTTTTCACCTATACCAGGGATATTGAGAAGTTCGCTTTTAAATCTTTTGCTTTGCTTTTCTTTGTGGAAAGTTATGGCAAATCTATGAGCTTCTTCTTGTATTTGAGCAATCAGGCGAAAAGCTTTTGTAGTCATAGGTATGTCAATTTCACCTTGAGGTGATACAAGGCCTCGAGTCCTGTGTTTTGAATCTTTTACCATACCATAAACAGGAATAGAAATCCCCAAGCCACTTAACACCTGCAGTACAGCATTTACATGCCCTATGCCACCATCTACAAATATTAAATCTGGCATTTCAGCAAATTTGGCCTTATCCTCTTCAAGTTCACCTTTTTCAATAAGCTCTTTTTCTTCAATGGCATGTAAAAAACGCCTTTCTATTACCTCTCTCATACTCTCATAATCGTCTTGTCCCTCTACATATTTTATGTTAAACTTTCTGTACTGACTTTTCTTGGGCTTTCCATCTACAAACACCACCATAGACCCTACATTGTCTTGACCTCTTGTGTTTGAAATATCATAGGCTTCAATCCTCTTGGCGTAGTCAAGTCCCACTAAATTAGAAAGTTCTAATACAACCTGGGCTTTTGAAATTTCCTCTCTTATTGATATGTCATTCTTAAGGGCTTCTAAGGCATTTTGATAAACCATATCCACAAGCTCTTTTTTCTTACCTCTAACAGGAATGGTTATAAAAACTTTATTGCCTCTCTTTTGTGATAACCATTCACTGAGAAGCTCTCTTTCGTCTAATTCCACATCAGTTATTATTTCTTTGGGAATGTAAGGAGCACCTTCATAAAATTGCTTTATAAAAGAAGAGATTATTTCTCCTCTTTCCATCCCTTCTGTATTTTTCATATAATAATGCTCTCTTCCGCTTAATTTTCCGTCTCGTACAAAGAACACCTGTATGCAGGAAATATCCGCACTTCGGGCCATTGAAATTATATCCTGCTCATCTTCTCCTACTGATACCACCTTTTGTTTTTCTGATGTCCTTTCAATAGCAAAAATCTGGTCTCTAATCCTCGCCGCTTCCTCGAACCTCAATTCTTCCGCCGCTTTTTTCATATCTTCTTTAAGTTTTTGTATGAGCCAATCCCTCTTTCCATCAAGAAAGAGAACTGCCTGATCAACTAATTTTATATAATCTTCTTTATTTATTTTGTTAGTACAAGGGGCAGAACACAATCCTATGTGGTAATAGAGACATTCTCTAACCTTACCCATGTCCTTTTCAATATTTTTGTTACATGTTCTTATTGGAAACATTTTTCTGACAAGTTTTATAGTCTCCCTCACTGCAAAAGCACTACTATAAGGTCCGAAGTATTTCGCCCCATCTGGCTCAATTCTTCTTGTAAACATTATGCGGGGATACTCTTCATTTACTGTAACTTTAATATAGGGGTAATTTTTGTCATCTTTTAATAATACATTATACTTAGGCTTATACTTTTTAATTAAGTTGCATTCCAACATTAAAGCTTCAAGTTCAGTATCAGTAACAATGTACTCAAAGTCTTCTACATGAGAAAGCATTACTTTTACTTTTGGCAATTGTTTTTCTTTGTTTTGAAAATACTGCCTCACTCTGTTTTTGAGAACTACCGCTTTACCTACATAAATTATTTTGCCACTTTTATCTTTCATTATATAAACGCCAGGTTTTTCAGGCAAAAGCTTTAATTTTTCTTCTATGGTCATTATCCATCACCTTCAGGTCATTTAGTTAAATAAGCTCTTATTATATCTCTCGCTATAGGTGCTGCTACTTTCCCACCTTCACCGCCATTTTCAACTATTACACTTACAACTATCTGTGGGTTTTCTGCAGGGGCAAAACCTACAAACCACGCATGAGGATCACCGTGAGGATTTTCTGCAGTCCCAGTTTTGCCTGCAACTGTAATACCAGGAATTTGTGCAGCTTTACCTGTCCCCTCTTTATCGTTAACTGCGCCTATCATCAATTGTTTAATAGCATCTGCCACCTTTTTTGATATAGGATTTAAATACTGTGAAGGAGTGCTTTTTTCAATGACAGCCCCTGAAATAGGATCTGCTACATATTTCATCAAATAGGGTTTCATTATAACCCCATCATTTGCAACGGCAGAAGCAACTAAGGCCATTGTAAGAGGTGTCACAAGCATTTTCCCTTGCCCTATAGAAGTCTCAGCTAAATCAGACTTCCCATCAATAGGAGGAAATTGATTTTTTGTTGTATCTATCTCTAAAGGAACTCGTTTATCTAGTCCAAAAGCATAAGCTATTGTTTGCAAATTTTCACTTCCTAAATCCAAACCAGCCTGTATAAAAAAGGAGTTGCAAGACCTATAAAAAGCCTGCTTAAAATCCTCTATTCCGTGAGCAATGCCTCCAAAATCATTTATTCTATCGCCATCTACAATTATATACCCTTTACAATTAAAAGTCTCGTCATATAATTCAGGTTTATATGTCAAAACTGCTGCGGTAGTTACAATTTTAAAGACAGACCCTGGAGGATACAAACCTTGCGTAGCTCTATTTAAAACTACGTGCTCAGAACTTGTCATTATTTCTTCCCAATTCTCTCCTAAAGTATTGGGGTCATAAGAAGGTGTAGAAACCATCGCTAAAATTTCACCAGTCTTTGGATTTAAAGCCACAACCGCTCCTTTTTTACCCTCCATATCCTTATAAGCAATATCTTGTAATGTTTTATCTATTGTTAAATAAACATTATTCCCCATTTGTCCTTTTCCAAAAATTAATTTCCTCAAAAGAATCATCGGGTCATTTCCTACCATTCCAAGTAGTTCCCTATCATAGGCTTTTTCTATCCCTGTGTTTCCTTGCTGGTATATTCTACGGCTGTATCCTATCACATGGGCAAAAGCAGGTCCATCTAGATATTCCCTTTTTTGTAAACCATCTACCTGCACGCTTTTTGCAAGCACAATCCCATTTCTGTCCAAAATACTACCTCGCAATATCTTTTTTTCCTGTTCTATAAGTCTTCGATTGTAAACACTATAAGAACTAGTAATTAATTTATCTCTTTCATATATTTGGAAATAAGTTAAATAGGCAATTAGGCCGAAAAAAAGTACAGAAAAAAACCAAAACAGAATTTTAATATTGCGATTTAAGTTGGACATCCTGTTGCTCCTCCTTAAGAGCTATGCCATTGAGCATGCCCAATGTCACAAAGCTCGTCACCATAGAACTACCGCCATAACTTACAAAGGGAAGGGTTACCCCTGTCAGAGGTATGAATTTTATGACACCACCAATTATAGTAAAAACTTGTAAGCTAAATATTGAAATGAGGCCTGTAGCTACTAATACACCAAACTCGTCTTTAGCATTTAGTGCCACTTTAATCCCTCTATACATTATAACAAAATACACAAGAATTATAGCTACCGCTCCTAAAAACCCAAATTCTTCACTAATGGCAGAAAAAATGAAGTCAGTTGCCACAGCCGGTATATATTCGGGATGCCCCATGCCAAGCCCTGTACCAAAAAAACCTCCCGCCGCAATGGCAAAAAGGGACTGTACAATTTGATATGTTTTTCCTGGTACATCCATCCAAGGATTCAACCATGCCTCAATTCTTACTCTTACGTGCCAAAACAAAAAGTAGGATATTATACCTCCTAGAACAAATAGCCCAATCCCTACTGCTGTGTACAATAGATTAGAAGTAGAGACAAAAATTAATAATACTGTAGTAGCATAAAACAAAAACGCCATCCCTAAGTCTTTTTCCAATACAAATATTCCTACGATTACAAGAGTTATTAATCCTAACATAATTATGTCTTTCGTTTCTCTCCTAGTACACAAATATTTTGCCAAGAAAATTATATATATTATCTTAGCAAGCTCAGCTGGCTGAACATATATGCCATCAAAAGTAAGCCAGTTTTTAGCACCACCTATCTCTCTTCCAAAAATCAATGGTAAAGCCAATAGCGCTATTGTAATTGCAATGTAAATAGCTTCCCCATATTTGAGTTTGTTAAGTAAATCGTAATATTTTAAAATATATGAGGAAATAAAGTAAAGTAAAAATCCTATCGATATCCAAATAATCTGCTTTATGAGCAAATTTGGTGCAACTCTATATATTATTATAAGTCCCATTTCTGTCAAAAAAGAAGTTAAAATGACAAATTGGATTTCCCCCAAGGGAAACAATCTTACATGTAAGTAATAAACAATATAAATTAATATTGGAAATGCTAATGTAAAATATATAGTATCAAATCCTTTGGGCTTATTGTATATAAAAAGCAACAAAAACGCTATTGTAAATATCCAAAAGATATCTTTCATGGCTTTAGAACCAGTTTTTATATATTCTTCCATAAGATTTCACCTACAAAATAAATTTAAGTTCAACATCACCTAAAGTAATTACATCGTTATTTTTTATTTTAGCAATTCCTTTTATTCTTTTGCCATTTATAAAAGTGCCATTTGTGCTATTTAAATCTTGGATATAAAATCTTTTGCCTCTCTTTCGTATGATAGCATGTCTGGCAGACACATAAGGGCTTTCAATTACTATATCACATTCCTCCGACCTTCCTATAGTAGTAACTTCAAAAAGATTAAAAGTCCTTTCTCCATTTAAAAAAGAAAGTTTTGCAGAGGTTATTTGCCTCTCATATCTTGCCCCTTTTATGTCCATATACACTATTTTAAAAACCCTGTATAAAAACAGGTAGATGAGAAAAATAAGGACATATTTTAATATCTGAGAAGCTATGGCATAATACATAAATTCACCTCATTTTTGAGAAAGGACTTTTTTCAAAAAATGGCCTGTATAAGAATTCTCATTAGCAGCAACTTCTTCAGGTGTCCCTGTAGCTATTACCCTTCCACCCTTGTCTCCACCTTCTGGTCCTAAGTCAATGATATAGTCTGCACTTTTTATGATATCTAAGTTGTGTTCAATTACAATAACAGTATTGCCCGCATCAGTTAATCTATTTAAAACTTCAAGAAGCCTATGCACATCTGCAAAATGTAATCCAGTTGTAGGCTCATCCAAAATATATAGTGTTTTACCTGTAGGCCTTTTAGAAAGTTCAGTAGCTAATTTTACTCTTTGTGCTTCTCCTCCTGAAAGCTGAGTAGAAGGTTGCCCTAGCTTAATATATCCTAAACCCACATCATATAAAGTCATCAATTTATTTTTTATCCTGGGTATATTTTCAAAAAATTCTAACGCCTCTTCTACCGTCATATTAAGTACATCCGAAATATTTTTCCCTTTATATTTTACTTCCAATGTTTCCCTATTATACCTTTGCCCTTTGCAGACTTCACAAGGGACATACACATCCGGCAAAAAGTTCATCTCAATTTTAATTATACCATCTCCACCACAGGCTTCACACCTTCCACCTTTAACATTAAAACTAAATCTTCCTGGTTTATAGCCTCTCATTTTAGCTTCTGGAGTATTTGCAAAAACCTCTCTTATATAGTCGAAAACTCCTGTATAGGTAGCAGGATTTGAGCGAGGAGTCCTGCCTATAGGAGACTGGTCAATATTTATTACTTTATCTATATTATCGATACCCTCTATTGCATCGTGCATACCTGGTTTATCTTTGGACTTATAAATCTTCTGTGCCAATGCTTTGTACAGTATCTCATTTATAAGGGTGCTTTTGCCTGAGCCAGAAACCCCTGTAACACATATAAATACTCCGAGGGGGAAAACCACATCTATATTCTTTAAATTGTTTTCCTTAGCTCCTTTCACTATTAAAGCTTTTCCATTAGGTTTTCTCCTCTGTTTTGGCACTTCTATCTTTATTTTACCACTTAAATACTGGCCTGTAATTGATTTTTCACATTTTAACACATCTTCTATCGTACCCGCAATTACAATTTCTCCTCCATGCTCACCTGCGCCTGGTCCTACATCCACAATGTAGTCTGCCGCATATATTGTATCCTCATCGTGCTCTACTACTATAAGAGTATTGCCTTGGTCTCTTAATTTTTTCAAGGAATTTATAAGCCTTTCATTATCTCTTTGATGAAGTCCAATGCTGGGTTCGTCCAAGATATATGTGACTCCTACAAGCCCAGAGCCTATCTGGCTTGCCAATCTTATCCTTTGTGCTTCTCCACCTGATAAAGTAGCTGCGGGCCTTGACAGAGTCAAATAATCAAGGCCTACATCTACAAGAAAATTAAGCCTTGCCTTTATTTCTTTTAAAATTGGCTTTGCAATAATCTCTTGTTTTTCTGTTAATTTGAGTTCCTCAATAAATTTTATAAGCTCGCCAACAGAAAGGTCTGTCATTTCTTTTATGGAAAGTCCACCAACAGTCACAGCTAGCGCTTCTGGCTTTAATCTAGCCCCATGGCATGCAGGACAAGTAACCGGTCTCATATATTTCTCTATCTCTTCTTTTATAAAATCTGAAGAAGTATTGTTGTACCTTCTTTCAAGATTGTTTACTATACCTTCAAATCCATAGGACTTACCTTTTGTATCTTTGCCATAAAGCAGTACATTCTTTAAATCTTCACTAAACTTTTCATAAGGAGTATTCTCTGTATATCCAAAATGTTCAATTAATCTTAAAATGTTGTAATAAGCATAACTATCCTGTGAAGCAACAATCCCCGGCAACAACCCATTTGCTAATGATTTTTTAGGGTCTTGTATTAAAAGCTCTGGATCTACCTTCATAAATTCTCCCAATCCAGTGCAAACAGGGCAAACCCCATAAGGGCTATTGAAGGAAAACATTCTCGGGGAAAGTTCTTCAATACTTATGTTGCACTCTGTACAAGCGTATTTTTCAGAGAGTGTAAAGCTTTCTCCGTCTATTACATCAATAGAAACTATCCCATCTGCTAATTTTAAAGCTGTTTCTATAGAGTCTGTCAACCTCATGTCTATTCCCGGTTTTATAATAACCCTGTCTACCACAACTTCAATAGTATGCTTTTTATTTTTGTCAAGTTTAATCTCCTCATTTACATCGTACATGACTCCATCAATTTTCACTCTGACATATCCGCTCTTTTTTATGTCATTTAAAAGCTTAGCATATTCCCCTTTTCTTCCTCTAATAACAGGAGCCAGTACCTGTATCCTTGTACCTTCTGGCAATTCTTTGACTCTGTCTACCATCTGATCTATAGTTTGCATGCTAATCTCTTTTCCACAAACAGGACAATGGGGAATCCCAGCCCTTGCATATAAAAGTCTTAGATAGTCGTAAATCTCAGTTATCGTTCCTACCGTAGAACGAGGGTTTTTATTTGTGGTCTTTTGGTCTATAGATATTGCCGGTGAAAGACCTTCTATATAATCAACGTCTGGTTTGTCCATTTGTCCTAAAAATTGCCTTGCATAAGCTGACAACGACTCCACATATCTTCTCTGACCTTCAGCATAAATGGTATCAAAGGCAAGAGAAGACTTACCAGAACCTGATAAACCCGTTATCACAGTTAATTTATCTCGTGGAATCTCCAAATCTACATTTTTTAAATTATGAACTCTTGCCCCTTTAATTACAATTTTGTCTTTCGCCATGATTTCACCTCAAACTACTTCCTCCAACTGTTTCTTCAATTCAAAAATCACATCTCTCAATTTTGCAGCCTTTTCAAACTGCAGCTCAATTGCAGCTTCTTTCATTTCTTTTTCAAGTTGCTCTATAGTTGACTTAATAATTTCAGGGTCATAAGTCTTAACTTTCTTTCTTCTGTACTTCTGTTCTTCTTCAGCTACGTGAGTAGCTTCAATTACATCTCTTACTCCCTTAATTACTGTCTTTGGAGTTATACCATGCTTTTTGTTATATTCCATTTGTATCTTTCTTCTTCTATTCGTCTCATCAATTGCTCTCTTCATAGAATTTGTTACAGTATCTGCATACATTATTACTCGTCCTTCCGCATTTCTTGCGGCACGTCCTATAGTCTGTATTAAGGAAGTCTCTGAACGCAAAAATCCCTCTTTGTCTGCGTCTAATATTGCCACCAAAGCAACCTCAGGTATATCCAACCCTTCTCTTAAAAGATTTATGCCTATTAAAACATCGAATTTACCCAGCCTTAAATCTCTTATTATTTCCACCCTTTCAATCGTCTCAATATCAGAATGTAAATATTTTACTTTTATTCCCATATCTTTTAGATAATCCGTTAAATCCTCTGCCATTTTTTTCGTAAGAGTTGTAACAAGCACTCTAAAGCCTTTATCAACTGTTTTTCTAATTTCCCCTATCAAATCATCTACTTGTCCCTTAACAGGCTTTACTATCACTTCTGGATCTATAAGACCTGTCGGTCGTATTAACTGCTCAACAACCTGCTCTGAATGTTCAATCTCATAAGGCCCTGGTGTTGCAGAAACAAAGATAACTTGATTTATCCTCTCTTCAAACTCTTCAAAAGTAAGGGGACGATTGTCAAAAGCAGAAGGAAGTCTAAATCCGTATTCTACTAATGCTTCTTTTCTCGACCTATCTCCATTGTACATTCCTCTGATCTGAGGAATTGTCACATGAGACTCATCTATAAAGATAAGGAAATCTTTAGGGAAATAATCTAAAAGAGTATAAGGAGGGCTTCCTGGAGGTCTTCCTGAAATATGCCTTGAATAATTTTCTATTCCTTGGCAGTAGCCCATCTCTTGAAGCATCTCTAAGTCGTAATTTGTCCTCTGTCTTAGTCTTTCAGCCTCTACTATTTTGCCAGCATCTTTAAGCTCTTTGTACCTTTGCTCCAGTTCTTCTCGAATGCTTTTTATCGCTCTTTCCAATTTGTCTTTTGAAGTAGCATAGTGAGAAGCCGGAAATATAGCCACGTGTTTTCTTAATCCCAGTACTTCACCTGTTAACACATCAATTTCCGCTATTCTGTCAATTTCATCTCCAAAAAGCTCAACCCTTATCGCCTTATTGGAAAAAGAAGCAGGGAAAATTTCTATAACATCTCCTCTTACCCTGAATTTGCCTCTTGTAAAATTCACATCATTTCTTTCATATTGTATATCTACAAGCTTTTTAATTATTTCGTCCCTATCTTTTATCATTCCCGGCCTTAGAGAAAGCATAAGATTTTCGTAATCTACAGGGTCACCTAAGCCATATATACAAGAAACACTGGCGACAATTATAACGTCTCTTCGCTCAAAAAGAGCTGCCGTAGCAGAGTGCCTCAATTTATCTATTTCTTCATTTATAGAAGCATCTTTTTCAATATAAGTATCAGTTTGGGGTATATAAGCCTCCGGTTGGTAGTAGTCATAATAACTCACAAAATATTCTACCGCATTGTCTGGAAAAAACTCTTTAAATTCGCTGTACAATTGTGCAGCCAAGGTCTTGTTATGAGCGATGACAAGAGTAGGACGATTTAACTTCTGGATTATATTAGCCATAGTAAAGGTTTTTCCAGAACCCGTTACACCCAATAAGGTTTGAAATCTATATCCTTTTTTTACCCCTTCAACTAATTTATCTATAGCTTGAGGTTGGTCTCCTGTTGGTTTAAAATTAGATACCAACTTAAATCCACTCATTTTTTCTACCCTCTTTGCAATTATCATCTTATTATTATAGCATACCCTACTTGTCAACACAAACATAACCAAACAGCCGTCCGTGTCAAGATCTTGTAGGTAAAGATGTAGCTACACTTTATAAATGGCTGACATTTTGCACATACCAAACAGCCGGCCTTTACAGGTCGGCTGAATTTTTTATAATTCCGTCTTTAAGTTTTGGCACAATATCAAACTTATCAACCGTCAAGCAAAACTCTATGTCTTCATCATACCCTAAGTCTTTTAATCTTTTAAAGTGAAAGCCATGTTTCATTATTTCATACAAGTTATCTTCATAGGGTTTATACAAAAAATAGCTGGCTTTCGACAAATCGTCACTTTCAAAATTCATTAAATCTTGCAGTTTTTTATATATCACTCCAGCAGTTATTATGTCGTCAAGAGAAAATTTCCCTTCTGTCCCGGCACATACAATTATTGTATCCTTATTGCTGGTGTATATATACTTAGCAACCGCAGAAGCATTTAAAAGACATCCTAAAATTACATTATCTGCTAAAGAGACTTTTTTTAAAGCTTTTGTCCCATTAGTAGTAGTAAAAATTATTGTTTTATTTTCCACCTTTTCACGAGTATACTCCAAAGGAGAATTAGATAAGTCAAAGCCTTCAATCTTTGTAGAGTTCCTTTCCCCACCCAAAAGATAAGTCGTTTTATCTAAACTTTTTACAAGTTCGATCGCTTCTTCCACTTCTGAAACTGGAATAATCTCTTTAGCTCCATTGTATAAAGCAGTAGTAATAACACTTGTAGCTCGTAGGGTATCTATTACAACGACGTTTTTATTTTTTAACTCTCTTTCATTAAAAGAATTATATGTTTCAAAAGTTTGTAAAAACACTCACCCTGCCTCCTTATCTGTTTTTCTTAAAAATATTTTTAAAGATTTCTTTTAATTTTTTTATAAATATTCCTTCCCCATTAATTTCATAAATCATAGAAGTTGCCTTTGGCACTATTAAAACTCCTAATCCCAAAATTCCCTGTGGATCCTTATATTCATAGTTAGTATAATTGCCATTTAAATCTTTTACAGTGATCCACATCACAGAAGGCCGTTCATTGAGTATTCGTATTATATCATCTGGCTCATTAATAGGAATATCATTAATTTTTAATATTACATCCCCCGGTTTAATTCCCATTTCTCTAGCGGGAGAACCTTTTGCTGTCGCTAAAATCATCACTCCTGTATCTGGCGCTACAAAAAGAGGTGGATTTTCCCTTTCTTCTCTTTGTCCTATCAAAATCAAAAGCTCATGAGCTACTGGAGCAAAAATAGCTGCCAAATATTGAAATAATTTAATATAGATTCCTAATACTGCTAATATAATTAAAACTATGCTAAAGCAAAATAAACGCAGCGAAGAAATGCGCGTTTTCTTCTCTGGAAGTTGAGTTAAAGCTAAATCTCCATATCCCAAAGCTGCAATTGCTGGCATCATCAAAAAAATTACATTATTTAAATCAATGCCAGAGGGTTTGATGATGGGCCACCAATCTGGCATATTTACACCCTGTCCCGTTATTGTTATCCCAGTAGCAATAGTTAATGCAGCAAAAGGAATAGGCCAAAACTTTTGCATAGTAAAGCCTCCTGCCACTCGCCCATCCTTAAGCCTTACAAAGATAGGAGTGGCATTCCTTGGACCATCTATATATATTAAAAGGCTTTCCATCAAATGAAGAATACCTACAATAGACATAAGGGCAGGCACACTTATATTAGGAAATCCAAAAAACAAGCTGAATAGAGAAACTATTCCTCCTGCATAAGAAAAACAAATATATCTAGGATTGACAAGCATCAATACTATGACCAAAGGCCATACATACTGAAGCCCTATATTTTCTATTGTTATTCCTAAAAATATCATGAGAAAGCTCCCAATTATTGCAGCAATTACACCATAAAAGACAGAGTCAAGAACCAATTCTTTCATCGGTTCTTGTTCTTGTCCCATAATTTCTCTTTCTATGGCTATTTTGTTTCTATACTGCATTACTATCAGAATTATCACTATCCAGAAAAAGGGATTAAAAACTGATAAAGCTATCGTCTCTATTGCCCACCAAAAAACTTTAATAAAAGCTATCATTTTAACACCCTACTTTATTTCACTTTTTACAATTTCAAAAGCTTTTATAAGCTGAATATCTCCTTTTAAGTCAGGAGTATCTTGAAGAGTGTAATTTTCAGGAAGCTCCACTACATAGTTTGGCTCAATTCCTTTGCCTTGAATATTTGTGCCATTTGGCGTATAATACCTTGCAATAGTATATTTTAATCCTGTACCATCACCAAAGTCAACAATAGTTTGTACAAGGCCTTTTCCAAAAGTAGTGGTTCCTACTAAAACTCCCACTTTTCTATCTTTTATTGCACCTGCTAAAATTTCTGAAGCACTAGCACTGCCTTTATTTACAAGCACAGCAAGTGGCAATCCCAGACCTGGTCCTTTAGAATAATATTCTTTACTGTCTACCCTCCCTTTGGTTGTCACAACAACCCCTTTTGGCAAAATTAAATTAGAAATATCTATAGTTTCCTCTAAAAGTCCACCAGGATTATCTCTTAAATCTAATATAAGTCCTCTCATGCCCTGAGACTTTAATCTATCAAGAGCTGCTTTAAAATCTTTTGCCGTGTTTTGGTCAAACATTGTAATCTTAATATATCCAATCTTATTAGGAAGCATTTCATCATATACTGTTTCTAATTTTATTATCTCTCTTGTTATTGTCTTAGTAAAAGTTTTTCCTTCTCTCATTATAGTAAGGGTAACCTTTGTTCCCTCCGGTCCCCTCATTAAAGCTACTGCTTCATCTAAATTTTTACCACTTACTTTTTTATTGTTCACCTCAATTATTATATCCCCGGATTTTATCCCTGCTTTCTCTCCAGGGGTATTTTTTATTGGGGAAACCACCACAATATGGCCATCTTTATCAACGGCTACAACTATCCCTATTCCCCCATAAGTACCTGTTGTTTGAGTCATAAACTCAGAAAATTCTTTTTTATTCATATATACAGTATAAGGGTCCTCTAAAGAGTTAGCCATTCCCTTTATAGCACCTTCTAAAAGAGCTGAAAAGTCAACTTTATCAACATACCTATTTTTGAGAATTTTCTCAACATCAAAAAGCTTATTATATTCTCTTATCAACCGGTATTCCTCACGAGAAACAATAACTTTACCATTAGGAAGGACCACTGATACTGCATTTGCTAATACAAAAGTTATAACATTTGTGACTATTAAAAGTGCTGCTAATAAAATATAAAATCTTTTTTTAGTCATAATATTCCCACCTTTTTTAGTCTCTTAAAATTTATATATATGAAGGTTCTTTTTTATTATACAACATTCACGAAATAAAAAAAACAGACTGGCTATTTTAACCAGTCCATTGGGTTTACTGGAACACCATTTTTACGCACCTCAAAGTGCAAATGAGGTCCTGTACTTAAACCTGTGCTTCCTGCCTTTGCTATAACTTGCCCTCTTTTAACTGTATCTCCTTCTTTAACTAGCAAAGCAGAATTGTGCCCATACAAAGTGGATATTCCGTCCCCGTGGTCTATAATTACTGCATATCCATATCCACCGTAATAACCCGCAAAAATGACTTGTCCATCTGCTGCAGCTAATATTGAAGCTCCTGTTTGTGCCGCAATATCAATACCTGTATGCGTTCTATACTGTTTAAGTATAGGATGATATCTCGTCCCAAAAGGTGATGTTATAACACTACTGGAAGGAACAGGCCATAACAATTTTCCGCCGCTATATTTGATTTTTGACTTCGCTTGTAATTGTTGAATAACTTTCTCCAGTTGTTTGGACTGCTTCAAAAGTTCATCTTCCTGCTGTTCATATAGTTTTTGCTGTCTCTCCAGATCTCTCATCAAACCTTCCCGAGAAGCCATAGCTAGCTGTAATTCCCTTTGTCGAGAAATTATTTGGTTTTTATAATTCTGCGCTTCTATTTGCATTTGCGCTAGTTCCTTTTCCTTTTGTTCGACAAGTTTTCTTTGTTGCTTATAGGATTCGAATAGATTAGAATCATAATCTACTATGCATTTTACAACATCCAATCGTGTTATAAAATCTCCAAAATCTTTAGCACCAAGAAGTACTTCTAAGTATCCCAATTCTCCACTTATGTACATAGCCCTTATACGCTCTTTCATTGTTTTAAGCTGGGTATTTTCCTTTTGTTTAGCGACTTCTAATTCTTCACGCGTTTTGTTAAGTTTTTCAGTAATATCAGCTAATCGCTTTTGTACATTTGCTAATTCTTGCTGTGTAACATTAAGTTTTTTATCTAAATCCGCTATTTGAGCAGCAATATCATTTTTTTGATTAATTACCTCTTCCTTTTTCTTTTTAGTCTCAGTAATTGTTTTTTGGATTTGATTTAATTTGTTTTTAGCATCTTGAAGTTGATCTGCTTTTGGATAGGAAGTAAAGAGTGTAGTAAAGAAAAACATCGCACCAAAGAATAACCATTTTAACCTATATCCTCGCAACGCTACTTCCCCCTTGCTTTTTTACACATTCAAGAACCTTTTGATTGAAAGTCCACTTCCTAAAGCTCCGATTATTGCACCAATCATGGAAAAATACAGTAAAATGCCCCCTACTATTTTTTCTAATGGCAATAACTGGAACATTATCAATTTATTATTCATAACATCAAGCACATATCCATAAGCCAAAACTAATATTATAACTGATAATAAAGCACCTATCAGGCCTAATATTACACCTTCAATCAAAAAAGGCCAACGTATAAACCAATCAGTTGCTCCAATATACTTCATTATGTTGATTTCTCTTCTTCTTGCAAAAACTCCTAATTTTATTGTGTTGGAGATTATCACAATTGAAATTATAAGGAGAATAAGTATAATGGAAAGCCCCACTATCCTTATTATCTTTATAATTCCAAGAAGCTTATCTACAACATCTTGCCCATAACTTACCTTCTCAACTCCATTTATCTGCTTTATTTTATTTGAAATATCTTTCATCAGATTAGCATCTTTCACTTTTATTATATAAGATTGGGGAAGAGGGTTGTCATTTTCTAGTCCTTCTGCTAAATAGCTTTTATCTCCTAATTGTTGCTTAAATTTTCGTAAAGCTTCTTCTTTTGACTCAAAAACTACTGAAGTAACACCCTCTATTGATTTTATATCATTGCCTATCTGCGTAACTTGTTCTTTAGAAATATTATCTTTTAAAAACGCTTTAAGCTCTAATTGAGATTCCACTTGATATGTCAAACTATTAACATTTAAAATAATAACAACAACCAAACCTAAAATAAGCATTGCTGCCATTACAGAAGTTATAGAAGCTATTGTCATAAGCCTATTTCTCGCTAAATTGCTAAAACCTTCTTTTAAAAAATATTTAAAATTTCTAAAGAGCATATCCATAAACACCCCTTGCTTCATCTCGTACTATATTCCCTTTTTCCAGAGCTATTACTCTTTTTTTCATGGCATCTACTATGTCTTTTGCATGGGTGGCCATAACAACAGTAGTACCTCTTTTGTTAATTTCAGAGATGAGTTTTACTATTTCCCAGGAAGTATCAGGATCAAGATTACCCGTAGGCTCGTCTGCTATAAGAATAGAGGGCTCATTTACAATGGCTCTTGCTAAAGAAACCCTTTGTTGTTCCCCACCAGATAGCTGCCTAGGATACTTGTTCGCTTTATCACTTAACCCCACTAATGACAATACCATCGGGACTTTTCTTCTTATCTCTTTGGGATGGGCCCCAACTATTTCCATAGCAAAAGCCACATTTTCAAACACTGTTTTATTAGGAAGCAATCTAAAATCTTGAAAAACTACTCCCATGCTCCTTCTTAAATAAGGTATTTCCCGCTTTTTAAGTTTTGTTATATCTTTTTTATTAATCACAATACTGCCAGATGTAGGTTCTTCCTCTTTCAGCAATAATTTAATTAAAGTGGATTTTCCTGCACCACTAGGCCCAACAATAAATACAAACTCTCCATTTTCAATTTCAAAACTAATATTTGAAAGGGCAATTATATCTTTATTATATCTCTTAGACACATTTGTAAATTTAATCAAATTTTCTCACCCCGAAATATTGTATAATTTTGTCAAAACCATAATCGTTTTTAACAGAACAGCATCATCAAAATTTTTGGCATCTAAACCTGTCATTTTAAAAATTTTATCAAGTCTGTAAACCAATGTATTTCTGTGAATGTATAACTCTCTGGCAGTCGCACTCAAATTTAAACTATTTCTGAAAAAGGCATTTAAGGTGTGTATCAATTCCTCATCTTTAAAAATAGAAAAATCAACATTTGTTTTCTTAATAAAATTATTTACTTTTTCTATATCAATTCCCCATAATAACTCCGCAAATCTGTAATCTTCGTAAATATATATTCCTTTTTCATCCTCCAACTTTTGCCCAATAAGTAAGGCTGACTTCGCTTCCTCATAGGCAATATGTATATCAGCGATCGGCACAAAAGAAGAAGAACTAGCTATTTTCACTTTCACATAGCCTTCAGATTCAATCATATCTTTCATAGTTTTATAAAATTCTATCAAAGAACTCCCTTTGTAAGAAAATATCACTACAAATCTTTTATCGTCAAATTTTACTGTATATAAACTGCCCTTTTCAAAAATATTCCTAATTATCTTTATCGCATCGTCAATTTCATTACTTGATTCGACAATTGCTACTGTGTACCTCGCGTTTTTATTTATTTTATATTTTTCAGCATAATACGACACTAAATTTACGCTTAATTTACCTGTTAAAGCCTCTATCAAAAACTCTTCTCTATTATATTTCTGCAGCAATTGTTCAAAAATTAGAGAAATTAGATAAAGCACTTTTTTTGATTGTTCATCTTTTCTTTCTAAAGCGATAGTAAAAAAGAGAACATTATTGTAAAATATGTTATAGCATATAAATTCTCCTACTTCATATATATCTTTTTCATCAATATATTCTACCTTTATCTCTAAAAATCCTGCTTTTTTTTCAAAAAAATCTTTGTTACCGTAAATTAAATTTCCTGACTTATCTATTATATATAACGGCATTTGAAGATTTTTTTGAATATCGTAAGCCACCTTTTTTATAAGGTCATAGCCGATCATTTTCATACCACCTTACTTTATAGTATACAATAATTATACACTATTTCCTAGAAGAAATAATAGGCAAATGTAAATTTATGTGGCATTTTGACACAAAAAATAAAAGGCGGAATAACCGCCTCAGTTTGCTGGCAAACTAATTATCGTTGTTAGCATTTTGCATCGTTCGCTCCGGTGATATCGCAGACTAAACTATCGCTCGCCCTCGGGCTCAAGCGGGGTTCCGGGCACATTCGTCATCCTTGACTTAGTGCCCGCCTCCGCCTTCCTTGGCTTCGGCCCCGCTTTCGCCTCTCAGCCTCGCTAAGTTTAGTTACTGCTCTATCAAGTCGCTACACTTATGCAAAATGCTAACATGTTATATAAAAAGTTTGTCTACAGTCTAAGGCGGAATAACCGCCTTTTAGCTTATTACTCTATTCAAAATTGACATTTCTGTTTCTTTATCAAACATGTGCAATTTATTTATATCAAATCCTATTTTAATTACGTCTCCTGCTTTTGCCCTTGTTCTTGGATCTACTCTTGCTGTCAATGGAACACCATTCACATCCAAATATAGATATGTCTCTGGACCCATCAACTCTGTAACATCTACTTTTGCTTCAACTACAGCCTCTGGATATGCTTCCAAGAACACTTCTTCGTCATGCAAATCTTCTGGCCTTATTCCTAGCACAATTTCTTTTCCAACGTAGCTTGGATCTTTTAATCTCTTTAAAATCCCTTCTGGCACCAAAATGCTGAATCCCTTAAAAGTAGCATATACTTTGCCATTCTTATTTTCTAATCTTGCATCAATAAAGTTCATTTGAGGACTTCCAATAAATCCAGCTACAAACAAATTATTTGGATAATCATAAATAGTCTGAGGTTTATCTACTTGCTGAATAACTCCATCCTTCATAACTACTATTCTTGTACCCATTGTCATAGCTTCTGTTTGGTCGTGGGTAACATATATGAAAGTCGTCTGCAATCTATCGTGTAGTTTAGCCAGCTCGGTTCTCATTTGTACTCTCAATTTTGCATCTAAGTTGGACAAAGGTTCATCCATCAAGAATACTTTTGGATTGCGGACAATAGCACGTCCCAATGCAACCCTCTGTCTTTGTCCACCTGACAAAGCTTTTGGTTTCCTGTTTAAATATTCTTCCAATCCTAAAATTCGAGCTGCTTCTTTTACTTTTCTATCAATTTCCGCTCTTGGAACCTTTCTAAGTTTAAGACCAAAAGCCATATTGTCATACACTGTCATATGAGGATAAAGAGCATAGTTTTGGAATACCATTGCGATATCCCTATCTTTTGGTGGCACGTCATTCACAAGTTTGCCATCAATATAAAGTTCCCCACTTGATATTTCCTCAAGTCCTGCTATCATTCTCAATGTTGTAGTTTTACCACAACCGGAAGGTCCAACCAATACTATAAACTCTTTGTCCTGAATTTCCAGATTAAAATCTTTAACTGCGGTAACACCACCTGGATAGACTTTGTAAACATGTTTGAGTACAACATCAGCCATTTTTAGATTCCCCCTATTAGAAAACGTTTGATGCCTTTATTATAATACTATTTCTTCTACTTTACTATCGTCAATAAATATGATATTTAGCACAAATTTTTGTACAATATATCTACAATAGTAGGTATTTTTTTCTTTAACCCTCTTTTTTTTGAATTTTATTTAAAAAATTAAACCACAAGAACACCAATACCCCATCAATAACAATCAAACTCAAAAAAACATATAGTTTCACTATTTTTCCCTCCTCATCCAGGGGGACAATTTAAAAATAGTGATGAGATTTCCTAAGGCCAAAAGTGCTGCCACGTCTATAATTAGACTATATAAATAGTGCCAGTGAAAATACTTTAGTGCCCCTATATGCACTAATAAATATTCCATTATAAAAAATAATGCGGTTGAAATGATCACATCTATAAGGCGCAAAATATTATTTTTAGGATATGTTTGTGCATACAATACCCCTATGCAAAAAGGCGCACCTAAAGTAAAAAATAAACTTGAATCAAAGATCCTAATAACAACATTAGAAAAATCATAAAGATTAAGACCAATTGCAATTTCATCTACAACAAGTTGAAAGCTTAAAGCTAATAGTCCTCCCCATACAGTATATTTTATATACCTCCAATCAACTAACAAAAAGAATATAATCCATGAAACTATGAAAGTTATTATCCATGGCATTTATAAACACCTCTCATTTAGTTTATCCATTTTTTAATTTCTAATAAGAATTTTTCGAAAATCTATTGACAGGTGTTTTCATAAATGATATTATAATAAAAAAATTGAATAACAATACCTCATCTTCTTGGAAGGTGAGGTAGAGGCGCGGGTTATCAAGAGTAGTATACCAGAGGTATTTAAGGGCCGATGAAGGTATATGAAAGGGATGCTCGCCGAAGCGCGTAAATTCCTTAAAGTTTACGCAGCTGGGCCTATGCCGAATAGGTATAGGACTGTCACTGGAGGTTTCCCGAGCCTTCAGTGAAGAGCTATCTCGCTATAGGGGGAAGGAGGTATTACCATGTCTATGTGCAAACTAGACAGCTGAGGTAATACTTAGCTGTATTTTATTTTGTTATTTAGTTTCATAATTTAAATTATTAAAGTAAATGAGGTTGATAGAATGTTGCATGGGACAATGAAGATAAATTCAAAGGGTCATTTGGAAATAGGTGGTTGCGATACTGTAACTCTTGCAAAAAAGTTTGGTACACCGCTTTATGTAATAGACGAAGAGTTATTGCGGCAAAATTGTAGAGCATTTTATAATGGCTTTAAAAAAGATTATCCAGGAAATGAAGTGATTTATGCCAGCAAAGCTTTCATGACAATGGCAATATGCAAAATAATTGAAGAAGAAAACTTGGGTCTTGATGTCGTTTCTGGTGGAGAACTATATACTGCGTTAAAAGCAGGATTCCCTGCTGAAAAAATATACTTTCACGGCAACAATAAATCAAAAGAAGAACTTATAATGGCATTAGAAAATAATATTGGGAGAATCATTGTAGATAATTGGTATGAACTAAATATGTTAAATGACTTGGCAAAAAAGATGAATAAAGTTCCTAATATTTATATAAGAGTATCTCCTGGTGTAGAAGCTCATACTCACCAATATGTAAAAACAGGACAAATGGATTCAAAATTTGGCTTCCCTCTTTTTAATGGAGACGCAATGAGAGCCATAGAATATGCTTTAACTTTGGAAAATGTAAATCTAGTAGGTCTACATTCTCATATCGGTTCTCAGATTTTTGATGCAGAATCTTATAAAGCTGAAATAGAAATTATGATGAATTTCTTAAAATTAGTAAAAGAATTTTTAGGTTGGGAAGTAGGGGAACTAGATTTAGGTGGAGGTTTTGGAATAGCATATGTAGAAGAGGACGATCCCCAGCCAATCGAACAAATAGCTCAAGAAATAATGCAAGCAGTAAAAGAATACTCCGTTGCTTTAAATATAAAAATGCCAAACATAATTGTAGAGCCAGGTCGTTCTATAATAGGAAATGCCGGAACTACTCTTTACACAGTAGGAGCAATTAAAGACATACCAGGTGTCAGAAAATACGTAGCGGTAGATGGAGGAATGTCTGATAATATACGTACCGCTTTATATGGAGCAAAATATGATGCTATTGTAGCTAATAAAGCTAAGAATATAAAATCAGAAAAAGTTTCAATAGCAGGAAAGCTTTGCGAATCAGGTGATATGCTAATTTGGGACATTACTCTACCTAAAATTGAAGAAGGAGATATACTAGCTGTAACCTGTACAGGTGCTTACAATTATTCGATGGCCAGCAATTATAATAGGTTGCCACGTCCTGCGGCAGTTTTAGTATATAATGGTCAAGCTGATATAATTGTTGCGAGAGAAACTTATGAAGACTTAATCAGAAATGATGTAATTCCAGAAAGGCTAACTAATAAAAAAATAAAAATCGCTAACTATTAAAAAAGAGAGAGGAGTAACCCTCTCTCTTTTTTATTGATCACCTTCTTTTTCTGTTTCAGCAGCTTCTTCTGCCTCTTCTTCACTTTCTCTAGGTGCCAATACAGAAACTACAATCTCATCAGGGTCATCTATAACTTTTACTCCCTCAGGAACTTGTATATCTTTTACAAAAAGTGTATCTCCAATCTCTAACTTGCTCAAATCCACAACAATTTCTTGAGGAATTTTGTCAGGCAAGCTTTCCACTGTCAACTCCCAAAGCTGATGCTGTACAATTCCACCTTTACTTTCAATAAGGCCTATTCCTTCAAATTTTAACGGAACGGTGGCTTCAATTTCTTCATGCATCGATACTCTTTGGAAATCAATATGAATTATTTTCCCTTTTAATGTATCTTCTTGAATCTCTTTAACAACAGCATTATGAGTAGAACCATCCACAATCACATTGAAGAGGACATTTCTTCCATGTTGTTGTAGCAACCTTTGAAATTTGTTATATTCAACTGCCAATGGAATGTTTTCAGTCATATCCTTACCATACAAAATACCAGGAATATAACCTTGCTTTTTTAAACGGCGAGCTGAATTTTTCCCAATATCTCTTTTTATAGCTTCAATACTGACGCTCTGCATTTATCACTCCTCCTTTTGTTTATTGTTTACAAAATATTATTTTACCACTACGTTTAATAATTATCAAACCCATTTGACAGCCTAGTCTTTTCATAGTAAACTTTTATATGTAAGGTGTGCGCCTGTAGCTCAGCGGATAGAGCGTTCGGCTCCGGACCGAGAGGTCGCAGGTTCGATTCCTGTCAGGCGCACCATTTATTTTTTATTACTTTTCAGCAACATCTTTTTCATTGTTTAATCCCTCTATAATTCCTAACAACTCTTCTCCCAAAGAATCCACAATAAAATCTGCTTCTGATAAGTCCTGATTCCCTGAGTTGGGATTTTTAAAACCAATCACTGTCATCCCTGCTTTTTTAGCACCATGAACTCCATTGTATGAATCCTCAATTACAACACATTCATAGGGTTTTACTTTTAATTTGGCTGCTGTATATAAAAATATATCTGGTGACGGTTTGCTATTTTCTACATAGTCTCCAGAGACAAGAACCTCAAAGCAATTGTCAATTGCTAACTTTTTGACTACTAATTTTATCACATCTATAGGAGAGGAAGAAGCAACAGCTAATTTATACTTTTTTTCAAAAAGTTTTTTTACCGTCTCTGTTATGCCTTCTATAGGAATTATTTCACCTGTTCTCAACACGTGATCTAAATACATTTTCCTGTCTTTCTCTACAAGTTCTTCTACGCTTTGTGGAAGATTAAATCTTTCCTTTATTTTTCTCCACATGTAATAAGAAGATGCGCCTACAAATGTCAAATGTTCTTCTTCACTTATCTCTAACCCTAAACTTTTGAATAATTCATTTTCTAATTTAATGTGTATCGGCTCGCTGTCAATGATTACGCCGTCCATGTCAAAAACAACTGCTTTAATCATTTCATCAACTCCTTATGAATTTCTCATTCTCTATCTCGATATTAAAGGCTTCTTTTAAACGCATAAAAGCATTTTTAAAATCTTCAAATCTCTGAAGTAATCTTTTTTCTATCATATACCTCTACTCCATCCTTCAATATGTTTTCTTTTAATTCCTCTTTCGTAATACTTTTAAAACTTACTACATCAAACTCAAGAGGAGTATTTAATTCTCTTAAATCAAATTCTAAAAGATTTACCTCTGTATGTGTCACTTCATCGCCAAAAAGGCAAATATCAATATCCGACGTTTTTCTAAAGTCTCCCCGACCTCTGGAACCAAAAATAACTGCTTTTTACACTTGTATATTTTGATGTCACTTTTATTATTTCTTTCAATACTGTGACATATAGTCCTGTTTTCCTACTAATATCTAGGAATTTTAATTCTTCTTTCATATCCCAAACCTCTCAATATTATCTAAAAAGCTTCCTTGGTATATACCTTGCTATCACTTCTATCATCTTTTCATTTGGCTCAAAAAACAAAACAGTTTTTAGCCCTTTATCTTCAAAAACTGCAAAATATACATCAGGAGAAGACATAGAACTTACTGCTTCAATTCGATTTTTAATAGTTTTTATATCCTGTGTAAATTTATCACTATTAATTTTTGCCATGACTTCGAAATCTCTGCAATCAACGCTTATAACATGTTTTCTCTTCTTTTGGTCAATTATTTTATCCACATCCAATTCGCTATTTGTAAGTGAATACTCAAACTCAATGTTTCTCGACCTTATTAAGTAATAGGCTAAATAGGCAAACAAAAATAAAAAGAAGATCCACAAATTTCTGACTATTGGTATTAAAGGTATCACTCCAAACACAATAATTAATGCAGCTACTACAACACCAATACTAAATAAAGTATCTTTCGAAGTTTTTTGTCTCTTGACTAATTTTTCTATAAATGCATCCATCTTCTTTTCACCTCTCTTTTAATTATATCAGTAATGCGAAAATTACACAACTTAATATAATATAAAGAAAAGTCTCCATCCTTTTAACAATGGAGACCTTATCCTTTACATTTCAATTTCAATATTATCTCCTGGCTTTAATATATCTGTATAGGAGGCACGCCTTCCGTTAAGTTTCATTTCTGGTACTTTGTTATCATCCAGTTTCAAATCTATAAAATTAAATATGTCTACAAACAGATACTCATCTTTTCCCTTTAACACAACTTCTTTTCCATTTACTGTAACAGCAAAGCTTGTCAAATCTTCTTTTATAACTATCTCATCTCCATTTTTTATGACATATTTTTGATCAACTTTTGAATTATTAACAAAAATTGCTTTTCCTTTTTGCTGCTTAAGTAGTTCGCCAGCGGTTATTGTAGCATCTTGACCTCTTTTGCCCTTTACAATTGTTATCCTATCTCCATCCTTTATAGGAGTCTTTAAATTTGCTAATAAACCATTTACATATATTTTAGGAGGTACACCTTCCTCCCCTTTAATAACAACTTTTTGACCGTTTAACCTGAAAACCAAGTCTTCACCTTTTTCTACAATTAAATTTTTAGAATCATAATTTATAGCAATCAAAGCATCCATTACAGTTGGATTTTTTATGTTAAAAATTTTTATTGTTTCATTGTCAATATAAACCTTTATAAAGTCTTTTCTTTTATTTATCATTGCAGAGTAAGCTATTCCTATTGGAGTTATGCTTTGTGGGCCTTTCAACTCTTTTCCTTTGTAATCTAAAATTTCCACTGATTTTATATCTCTTACGGATACTCTGCTTATAGGTAATTTCAATAGAGAAGCTATTTCCTCAGGTAAATTTGGAAGATTACTACTACCTCCCACTAAAAATACTGCAGAAGGACTTTTACCATTATATTTTACAATTTCATCACATATTTTTTGCGCCAAAATTTTAACTTGTGGCGCTATAATTCGTAACACTTCTTCTTTAGTTATTTTGTGTTGTATATTTAATACGTCTTTAAATTTAATCTCTTTTTTTGTACTCTTCTTTATTTTTTCGGCTGTATTAAAATCTGTGAGGAAATGGGTGGCAATTGATTCGGTGATTTCATCGCCGGCATAAGGCACCATAGAATAAGCTATTATGTTTCCTTCTTTAGATATAGCAATGTCAGAAGTACCTGCCCCTATATCTACAAGGGCGATATTAAGCATTCGAATTTCAGGCGGAATCGCCACATTTATCGCCGCTATAGGCTCTAAAGTGATATAGCTAACTTCAAGTCCTGCTTTTTTTACTGCAGCATAGAGACCCTCTACTACATCGTAAGGGAGAAAAGTAGCTAAAATTTCTACTGCTATTTCACGACCTTTATGTCCCTTTAAATTGGTAATAGGAAAGCCATTTAAATAATAATTGGATACTGTATAACCGACTGTATGATATTTGGTAATCCCTGATTGCGAAACAACAGAATTTTGAGCAATCTCAAGAGCTTCCAACTCAAGATTGTTGATGTCTTCTACTGTTATTTCGTGCTCTTCATCAATATTTTTTTCCGCTCTTGCAAATTGAGTTTTTAAAGACCTTCCTGCTGCTGCAATACACACTTCTGTTAATTTTATGTTTAAAGAACCTTCAAGCCTTCTCTTTATTTTTTCAACAGCACTAGCAACTTTATCTATATCATGAACTTGCCCATCAAACATTACTCTGCTTTCATGTTCCATCTGTTCCACAGCAAGCACTTGGAATCTCCCGTTATTCTCAACTCCAACTATCCCTACAACTACCCTTGTCCCAATGTCAAGAGCAAAAATAATATCGCGGTTATCCATCTTTTAACCCCCGAAACTATTACTTTATAGTTTTATTATACAGTTTTACATATTATTTCGGAAGGGTTTTTAATAAGTTTAATATAGATTAACATATCTAATAGAAGATTAAGTAAAGGAAATTGTAGGGTGTAAGTTGAAGTGGACAATTAACTAGCTGTATTTGCATGTACTCTTTTACTAGTGTTGTTAGACCACCTGCCGCACTTATCTCCCCATCTTGAAATTACCTCATCTTCTTGTACAAATTCTACGACTTCACATCGATTAGGACAAAAAGTACACTCAAACCCTACTGCTCTATATTTAAAACCACTTACCTCAAAGCCTTTAAAAGAAGTATATCCTTTTTCTTTTACTGCTTCTTTTGCCAAAATTGCTGCCCCGATGGCTCCCATTACGCCGTAATGTTCAGGGACATATACTTTCATCCCCAATGCCTTTTCAAATGCTGCCTTTATTCCCTTATTAGCAGCAACACCACCTTGAAACACTATCGGCTCTTTTATTTCTTTACCTTTCCCTACATTATTTAGATAATTTCTGACAAGGGCATCACACAAGCCACTTATTATGTCAGCAAGAGCATATCCCATCTGCTGTTTGTGAATCATATCAGACTCTGCAAAAACACTACATCTACCCGCAATCCTAACAGGGCTTTTAGATTGTAAGGCTATGTCACCAAACTGTTCAATGGGAATATTTAATCGGTGTGCTTGCTGGTCAAGAAAAGAACCAGTACCTGCTGCACAGACTGTATTCATTGCAAAATCTACTACTACCCCATCTCTTAAAATTATGATTTTTGAGTCTTGTCCCCCTATTTCAATTACCGTTCTTACATCTTTTATTACATTGGAAGCCGCCACAGCATGAGCAGTAATTTCATTTTTGACTATGTCCGCCCCTACCATTAATCCAGTTAATTGCCTTGCACTTCCTGTGGTACCTACTCCTTTAATAACCATATCACCGATTTTATTTTTTATCTCACGAAGAGCAGTTTGAACTGCTTTAATAGGTTGACCCTGTGTTCTTATGTAAATAGAATCTACCACTTTATTGTTTTCATCAATTACAGCAATATTAGTACTAACAGAACCTACGTCTATTCCCATGTATCCTTTCATATCTACCCTCCTAATCGTTCATTTATTTTACATTTTTGCCTTCAAAATCATTTTTTATACTTCTTCAATTAGCGAATAAATTGTATTAATAAGCAAAAACTACATTCAGAATAAAAGTGGGGGCGAGAAATTATGAAAAAGAATTTGCACATTATTATTTTAGTGCTTTCTACATTTATAAATTTACTTTTTATTTACATTTTTATCTCAGAAGTAAAACCAAATTTAGACCTCAATCTCTCTTTTATCTTGACAATAGCAGTAATTGTTGTAACTTACCTACTATTTAAAAATAAATTCTCGGAGCTCATGCCTGTAAACTATAACAATATCACTGAGACAAATGAAGATGCCAGTCACCGAAAAAACAATATCACTTTTAAGGATGTGGCGGGCTTAGATGAAGTGATCGATGAATTAAAAGTTATAATCGACTTTATGACAAATACAGAAAAGTACAACAAAATGGGAGCAAAAATTCCCAAAGGTATATTATTTTACGGACCACCAGGTACAGGAAAAACTCTTTTGGCTACGGCATTAGCTGGTGAAACTAATTCTACTTTTATCAGTGCTTCCGGTTCAGAATTTGTAGAGAAATATGTAGGAGTAGGGGCAAGTCGCATAAGATCTCTTTTCGCAAAAGCAAAAAAAAGCGCTCCCAGTATTATTTTTATAGATGAGATAGATGCTGTAGGAACAAAGAGAAACACCGATAACAATTCAGAAAAAGATCAAACTTTAAATCAACTATTGGTAGAAATGGATGGTTTTAATAGCAACGAAGGAATTATAGTCATAGGAGCAACTAATAGAATTGACATGTTAGATGAGGCCTTACTAAGGCCCGGAAGATTCGATAGAACCATACACATTGGAGCACCTAATATGAAAGCAAGGTTGGAAATATTAAATGTACATACCCGCAATAAACCTCTTGACGAAACTATATCTTTAAGTGAATTAGCACGAAAAACTCACGGTATGACAGGCGCACATCTGGCTACTATGTGTAACGAAGCAGCAATACTGGCTGTGATGAAAAGTAAAAGTAAAATTGGAAAGGAAGAATTTGAAGAAGCATTAGAACGCGTAATCGCAGGCCTTAAAAAGAAAAATCCTTCTGTATTAGAAAAAGAGCGAACAATTGCTGCGTATCATGAAGCGGGTCATGCTCTAATTGGAAAAATTTTAAACGTAAATACTATAGAAAAAATTTCAATCGTCCCTCGAGGTGAAGCATTAGGATATGTATTAAACTTTCCAAAAGAAGATGCCTTTTTACTAACAAAAACAGAATTAAAAAATAAAATAACCATGCTTTTAGGAGGTAGAGCTTCTGAGGAAATAATATTCAATGAAATCTCAACAGGAGCCGAAAATGACTTAAAAGAAGCTACAAAAATTGCCTATCAGATGGTTTGCAATTATGGAATGAGTGAATTGGGAAACAGGGTTTTTGACTTACACATGTTAAAATCCACAGAAATTGTCGATAAAGAAATTGACAAAATTATAAATAGCTGTTATATACTTGCCAAAAAAATATTGCTGGAAAATAAACATAAAGTTATTGCAATAGCCGAAAAGCTTTTAGAAAAAGACTCAATTACAAAAGAAGAATTAGAAACATTATGGGAAGAAGAAAATACTTTATGCGTATGACAAAAAAGCCTATTTAAAAAACAGGCTTTTTTGTCATTTTCATGATCCCATATACTATTCCAAGTATAACTACAAAAGTAAAAAAAGCATTTTTGAAAATTAAAAATACCACATCTTGAAAAAATTCTAAAGGAAACATTTGTATAAGTCTATCTCTTTCAACGTCTAATAACCACAAATCATTGTCAAAAAACACAAGGTGAAAAACAGTAAACCAATTATCAAAATTCAGCATTACTCCTAATGCAAAAACTAACAACAAAATCATTATAAATATAGTACTTTTTAAAAGATAATCTAAGACTTTATAAAAAGATTTTGTAAAGAGAAAATATGTAAAAATTAGTAAAAATACAATTATTGATATATTTCTTATAAAAAAGCCCATTTGAAACAAGTTTTTTACATCTTTCATATGAGCTAATTCTCTATCATTAAACATCCTCTGCCTACTGCCATTAATCTTTGCCATTACATCTAGGGTTTCTTCCTTACCCATTAAATACCTCTGCATTATGTGGGTGACTCTCATAAGCTCTTCAATATTCATACCTGTTACTAACATTACATTATTCTTTACATATTCCTCTTTATAAAAATCATTATTAACTACTACATATTGTAAATTAGTAAGAAGAACAGTTAAAAACAGTGATACAACCATGCCACTGATAAAAAAGGTATTAATAATTTTTCTCACCATTTTAAATAACATCCTTTGCACCTTTTATTATAGCTTCATAAAAGTTTTTTTGTTTTTTTTAAATCCTTGTAAAGCTCTATTTTTTTCGTTACTGTATGCATAAAAGATAATTTTCTACTCTGCGAATTGTCAAGCTCAATAGAATTTTTTATATAATGCAAGACTTCTTTTTCAAAATTTTGAGGTACAGGAATAATTCCCATAAGTCTTCTCAATCTTGCTTTTCTATACTCATTCTTCATGTTTCTTGAAATATCTTCGATTAAAGAAATGACTTTTTTTATTTCGCCTTTTATTACAGCCATATCTATAGGTTCTTCTTCTAATTGACCATCCTCGAGTACAATTTCACTTGTATCATTTAATAAGTTTTCAAATTCTGAAAGTATTTCAATTTTTTGTAATATAACTTCATCTATAATTTCCCCAATATCCAGATCAGAATAGTCAATTTCTCCTAATAATAAATTATACCTATACAATTCGAAATACCAATTAGAAATTACATTATCGCAAGTTTTGATATTTTTTTCTATTTCTTTTAAAGAATTTCTATTTAACTTGTTATAAAAAACTATATAATCCACTATAAAAGGTTCTTTACTAATTAAAGTTTTAAAGCTATTTTTTGATACAAATACTATTAATAGTCTATTTATAATTTTTAAAACAGAAAAACAAACTTCTCTTAATTGTTGGATACTTTCTATTAATTCCATACTTTTTTTAAAGTACGCGTCTACTTCTTCCTGAGTCATATATTTAAAATCCAGTGATTGTAAGTATTCAATTTTCTCAGCAATATGAGGAAAAAAATCGCCATAGCCTTCTATTAATTTACCATAAAAATTTTCCTCTATATCTATTACACTTTCCAAAAAAGCTTCATAATTTGAATAATCCTTTTCCAGTCCCCTCGTTAAATATTCATAAAAGCGCTTTTTAGACATTGCAAAAGGAATGCTAGATATTATTTCTTTTATTCTTTCTTCTTTTTCCTCTTCAACCTCATTTATGAAATTAATAACACTTTCGTAAAATTCCCCCTCATCTATCAATTCTTCAGAAAAAAAATCCCTCGCTCTATCATTTATCACATCGTTAACATATCTCGACTCTACATAATATCCATACAAAACATCAATAGCATTTTCAAAGTAGTCCTTATATTTTCTGACTGCCCTTTCCGTCTTTTTTATTATTTTTTCTTCCATAAATCCGAAATACTGTGTATTATCTACTATATTTTTGATAGTCTCTAAAATGTTTTGTGTTTCTCTATCCAAATATGCCAAAGTATTAGCTCCACTCTTTTTTCTAAATAGTACATGGTATAAGTACACTGTCTCATTAAAAAGTTCTAAAATGCTAATTATTTGTACTATTTCCTCCTGTTTTTTTATTATTCTTTTTAGCAATATAGAAATTTCCTTTGGTGTCTTCGGAGTTTTATTGAGTTGTTCCCGCAATTTCATTACTTCATCTTGTTGCATTGTTACACCTCTCAGTCAATTATCTTTTAACATTTGCGCAAGTTTTTTTGTCAAAATACTTTTTTTATTTATTTTTCACTAAGTCTTTCTACCTCCATTATATTCTTTTTTCCCCGCATAATCAATTTTTCCTGTAATTAAATCTCTTTCAATAGATGTTTGTTAAATTTTGATGAATTTAATGTATTACAAAAAAGTCTGGACTTTGTCCAGACTTAGAATTATTTTACAATTTATTAAGTTTTTTGGATTCCTCTGCAACCGAAAGAACTTTATTAAAATCACTACCTATAGAAGCTTCTACACTAGCTGCAATTGCTCCCTCCACTAAAGGAGCATCGGCAATTTTTACTTTTCCCTCGTATTCTTTTCCCAAAAGCTCTAGTGCCATTTGTGCACTCATTACAGCACTTCCAATATCAACTAAAACTACTACTCCTTCTCCTTCGTCTACTTTTTTAATTTCCTCCATTATCTTAGTAGCATCTGTTCCCAATCTGCCATCTTGTGTCCCGCCAGCTATCCCTATGGAAACCTTTCCGCCTGTCATTTGGCTTGCAAGTTCATAAATCCCCTCTACTATTTTTCTTGAGTGAGAGACTAACACTATTCCAACCATTTTTTCCTCCACCATCATGATAAATTGACAACATCAGAAAAAGTCTTTATCATCAAATATGCTGATGTTGCCCCTGGATCTAAGTGTCCAATACTTCTTTCTCCTAAGTAACTTGCTCTTCCTTTTCTTGCAGAAATATTCTTAGTGTATTCCATTCCCTCTTTTGCAGCATTAGCTGCTCTATTTAATGCTTCAGGTAATGCAATGTTGTTCTCTAAACTATCTTTTAAAGCTTTATATGCAGGTTCAATAGAATCTATCATAGTCTTGTCTCCTGCTTCGGCTTTTCCTCTTTGTTTGATGCCATCTAAAGCAGCTTCAAAGATTTTAACTATATCCTCTTCAGAAAGTTCATTTTTACCCTGAACTACTTGGCCAGCCCTCATAAAAGCTGTACCATATAAAGGACCAGAAGCTCCTCCCACCGTAGATACAAGTGTCATGCCTATAGTTTTTAATATTGTCCCTATATCAGTAGTTTCAGGCAATGTGGTCAATTTTTGCTTTACGGCATTAAATCCTCTATCTAAATTTATTCCGTGGTCCGCATCACCAATAGCAGCATCCAACTCTGTAAGGTACTCTTTATTTTCTTTTATAACCTCTACAATTTTGTCCACAATTTTTAGGACATCATTTTTTGTGATAACCATCTTCTACCTCCTAAAAATTTATAATTGTTTGAAAGCAGGTGTATCAGCCTTTGCATCTAACAATGTTTTAAGTTCTTCATCTAATTTTAATAATGTTATAGAAAATCCACTCATTTCAAGAGAGGTCATAAATTCTCCTACGTATGTTTTGTAAACTTTGATCTTCTTACTCTCTAAGATTTCTGCTACTTTCCTGTTCGCAACATAAAGTTCCATTAAAGGAGTTGCACCAAGCCCGTTTATCATAACAGCAACCTCGTCATTTTCTTTATAAGGCAGGTCATTTATTATTTTCTCCATTAAATGTTCTACTATTTCATCTGCAGGTTTTATTTTTTCTCTGTGAGTTCCAGGCTCTCCATGTATTCCTATACCAATCTCCATCTCATCTTCTGCAAGAGTAAAGCTGGGTTTCCCTGCTGCTGGAACAGTACAGGGTGTTAGTGCCATTCCCATTGACCTTACATTTGCAATTACTTTCTCAGCTACTCTTTTTACTTCTTGTAAGCTAGCCCCTTCTTGTGCCTTTGCACCAGCAATTTTGTGAACAAAAACAGTTCCAGCAATGCCACGTCTTCCCTGCGTCCAAGTGCTATTTTCTACTGCAACATCATCGTTTACTATCACTTCATCTACTTCTATTCCCTCCATCTGTGCCATTTCTCTAGCCATTTCAAAATTCATTACGTCACCTGTGTAATTTTTAATAATCAATAATACTCCTTTTCCTCCATCCACCGCCTTAATCGCTTCATAAACTTGGTCAGGCGTAGGTGAAGTAAAGACAGCACCAGGGCAAGCCGCATCTAACATTCCATAGCCCACATATCCTGCATGAGCAGGCTCATGGCCACTGCCGCCACCACTTACAAGTCCAACTTTTCCTTCTACAGGTGCATCTTTTCTGACAATTACATCTATGTTGTCAAGTTTTCTCAGGTAAGATGGGTGAGCAGCCAATAATCCCCCTATCATTTCTTTCACGACATCATTAGGATTATTAATCAACTTTTTCATAATTTACCTCCTTCCAATTTACTTTTGCCAATTTTTAAATGCAATTTATATGCCAAATAAATGTAGCAAACAGGTATAGCTTGTTGACAAAGTAAAAAATTTTTAAAATAGGATATTTTGCATCGTCACTCCGATGTTCCAAAGCGACAAAACTAAACTCGACCTTCGGGTTCCGGCAGGGTACCGGGCACATTCGACATCCTTGTCTTAGTGCCCGCCTCCGCCATCCGTGGCTACGGCCCTGCCTCCACCTTCGGTTTTGTTAAGTTTTGTTGCCGCTTTGTCACAAGTCGCACCGATTGCAAAATATCCTATTTACGAAAGTTTGTCTACAGTCTGAAATAGCCTTCAAAGGCTATTTTGGTAAAAAGTATCAGCCAATTAATCCTTTTGGAATTATCTATCAACAAGTCCAAATTTCCTTGCTTTTGCAGCAATAGTTTTATGGGTAAGTCCTAAAACTTTTCCTGCTTTATTAAAACTTTTATACCTTTGTAACGCAGCTTTTATTATTTTGCGCTCATATTCTTCCATTGTAAGTAGCTCGTTGTTTTCTCCAAGATAAATAATATCATCATCTGAGATAACAGCACTTTCATTTCGAATATAATGAGGTAAGTCCTTATAATCGATGTAATCATTATCACTCAATGTTATACATCTTTCAATTATATTTTCTAATTCTCGTATATTCCCAGGCCAATCATAATATATCAATGCTTGCATAGCTTTTCTAGTAACCTTTTTTACATTTTTATTTAATTTTTTGTTAAGCTTTTCTATAAAATGTTCCACAAGAAGAGGAATATCTTCTCTTCTTTCTCTTAATGGAGGCAAAATCACAGGTATAACGTTTAATCTATAGTATAAATCTTCTCTAAAAGTCCCCTCTTTTATTGCC
This sequence comes from Thermoanaerobacter sp. CM-CNRG TB177, assembly GCF_018588165.1. Lineage (NCBI taxonomy): Bacteria > Bacillati > Bacillota > Clostridia > Thermoanaerobacterales > Thermoanaerobacteraceae > Thermoanaerobacter > Thermoanaerobacter sp. CM-CNRG TB177. The sequence continues at coordinate 40,230 of NZ_JAFCAC010000093.1, read as the reverse complement.
TTCTCTAAATTTTTATTTGTCGCAGCAATTATCCTCACATCCACCTTTATAGTTTTTATTCCTCCTACTCTTTCAAATTCTTTTTCCTGAATCACTCTTAAAAGTTTTATCTGAATCTCAGGGGGAATATCTCCTATTTCATCAAGAAAAATCGTTCCCCCATCGGCTAATTCGAATTTTCCTATTTTTTGCGTTACAGCTCCGGTAAAAGCTCCCCTTTCATGTCCAAAAAGTTCACTCTCCAATAGAGTCACAGGAATAGCCGCACAATTTACCCTTATAAATGGTTTATCCTTTCTCTTACTGGCGTAATGTATCGCATTAGCCACCAGCTCTTTCCCCGTTCCGCTTTCCCCTCTTATGAGGACTGTTGAATCAGTTTCTGCAGCTTTAGAAGCAATAGTAAGAGCGTCTTTTAATTTTCCGCTATTGCCTATTATTATGTCAAAAGCTTTGTCAAGTTTTCTATCTCTTTTTAGCTCATTTTCCAAATATTCTATTTGAGGGAAGTCATAAAATACTATAACCGCCCCTTCTATTTTTGTACCTGTATAAATAGGTGTTATATTTGTTAACACCACATTTGTGCCTATTTTTAGTTTTTTATTCATCTCTTCTTTGCCAGTTTTTAACACATCAGCAATTTTTATATCCGACATCACTTCTTGTATTTTTTTCCCTATAGCCTGGTCCATATTAATCCCTGTAATACTTTCAGCTGCTTTGTTAAAAATCATTATTGCCCCATTTTCATCAGTAACTATAAGTCCTGAGCCAATAGAATTAAATATTTTCTCATAGGCTATTGAGGTATTTTTTAAAAGTTCATAAGTAGTTTTTTCTTCCTTTTCTTTCCCTAACTCGTTGTAAAAAAAGCCTTTAAACTCTTTTATAGCATTGTCCACATTTGCTCCTTCTACCACTACTTCTATTTCTTCTCCCCGAGAAGCAAAAAAAGTCACCATTGATAACATACTATTTGCAGGAATCAACCTATTGTCATTTATCTTCCTTAAAAATATGCTTACATTGTTTTGTCTGCTTATGTGACTAACCTTTTGAACAATATGGGCAGCAATCTGAGAATGGATACTCACAGGAGTTCTTAATATTTCCCTTCTTCCCTCCATTTTATCACCACGCAAAAACTTATTTTACATAGAGGTTTCTTGTAGCAATTATGTCAACCCCCGTACCTAAAATGTTCTTCACCACTACATCTCCTATTTTTACAGGAGCTTTAACCTCTACCTTAGCCAATTCAAGCATTATTTCTTGTATCTTTTCTTTTGGAACAGGCTCTTTTGTCCTAACAGATAAGAGTGGAAGATGTCCCCCTATTGCTCTCACACTTGTAGTAATAGTCCTTTTAGGCATAGTAACTTCATTTTTAGCATATTCTAATCCTCTAGAACAAGAATATCCTTTTACGCTTTTTATCTCCCCTCCTTCCATTTCAACTTGTATCCTGCAGCCCAAGGGGCAAACTATGCATGTAATTTCTTTTAGTTCCATTTTATCCCTCCTCAACTAAAAAGACAATACCTTCTTCAAGATTTGCATTTTTTAGTATGTCTTTACTTAAATTTACATCAATCATTTCACCAGGGGTTAAGCGCTGCCTTTTTTGTCTTAGTAAATATTTGTCTCCTGACTTTACTGCTAACATAGCATTGTTATAAACGTTAACAGGTCTCATTCTGAATTTTATCCTTTTTTCTATGTTATCTACATTTATCTTTTGCGGAACAACATAACGTATGCCATTACCAGCTTTTACGGCAATATTGCTTTTTCCAAATTCACCTTCTCGAATAAATCGTATTGCTGAATTAGCTGCCAATCTCGCTTCTGCAGTAACATTGTCAACTAAGTCGTGAACTTGAAGGACATTGCCACAAGCAAAAATTCCAGGAACACTTGTTTCTAACATTTCATTTACAATAGGTCCTCCTGTTATAGGGTCTAGCTCTATACCGGCCTTTTGAGAGAGCTCATTTTCAGGAATCAAGCCAACAGAAAGTATTAACGTATCACAACTTATATACTGTGCAGTCTCCATAATTGGCTCTCTATTTTCATCAACTTTGGCAATTGTAACTCCTTCTACCCTGTCTTTGCCGTGAATTTCAATGACAGTGTGACTTAAAAGAAGAGGAATATTAAAGTCCTCTAAACACTGAACGATGTTTCTTGTAAGTCCACTAGAGTAAGGCATGAGTTCTACAACTGCTTTGACTTTTGCTCCTTCTAATGTAAGCCTTCTCGCCATAATAAGCCCAACATCACCAGAACCTAATATCACTATTTCTTTCCCTGGAAGATATCCTTCCATATTTACATACCTCTGAGCAGTACCTGCTGTGAGAATACCTGCTGGGCGAGTGCCAGGTATCATAATAGCACCTCTCGGCCTTTCCCTGCATCCCATAGCTAAAATTATAGCTCCAGCTTTTATTGTGAACACACCTTCCTTAGAATTAACAGCTTTTACAATTCTATCAGGAGTTATTTCCAAAACCATAGTTTCCAACATTACATTTATGTCATATTCTTCTACTTTATCAATGAATCTTTGTGCATATTCTGGTCCTGTCAATTCTTCTTTAAATTCCTGAAGTCCAAATCCATTGTGTATGCACTGCTCTAAAATACCCCCAAGATATTTATCTCTTTCAATTATGACTATATTTTTTACACCCTTTTCATAGGCTTCTACAGCAGCACCCAAGCCTGCAGGGCCGCCACCTATTATGACTATATCATAGTTAAGCATTCTCATACACCTCTTTCTTTAAAACCTCCGATGCTTTTTCTAATAAAAATTTTTTTGTCTCTGCAGTTAGTATATTCGAATTTCTTCCATGCTTTGTAACCTCAAGAGGAGAAATATTAAGTTCTCTTGCTAATATTTCAACAACTCTCGGCCCACAAAAACTTCCCTGGCATCTTCCCATTCCAGCTCTTACACGCCTTTTAACACCATCTAAAGATTTTGCACCTACAGGTCTTCTTATCGCATCTATTATCTCTCCTTCCGTCACTGTCTCACATCTGCATATTATTCTTCCATAAGCAGGATTTTCTTTTATAAGCTTGTTTCTTTCCTCGTCTGAAAGTTCAGTAAATCTTATGACTGGTTTTCTTTTTGGGTTAAAATCTACTTTTTCAATCAACTGAAGTCCAGCATCTTTAAGTATATCCCTTATCATTTCAGCGATAGCAGGAGCTGCAGTAAAACCAGGAGATTCTATTCCAGCAGCATTTATAAATCCTTTCACATCAGATTCTCCAATTATAAAGTCTTTGTCTTCTGTATCAGGAGTCGCTCTAAGTCCTGTAAACTGAGTGATAGTCTTTCTGACATCAAATTTATCCACACTTCTTTTTGCAACTGTAATTGCTTTATTGAGCCCTTCTCTGGTAGTTGCTTTAAATTCTTTATCTTGTATGTCTTCTGAAGTAGGTCCTATCAATAGATTTCCATCAACTGTAGGAGAAACTAGTATTCCTTTACCCATTTTAGTTGGAACCTGGAATATTACTGTCCTTGCAAGATATCCTTGGTCTTTATCTAATATCAAATATTCTCCTTTTCTAGGATGCACAGAAAATGGCTTCGCCCCTACCATGTTATTTATGACATCTGAATAAAGTCCTGCAGCATTGACAACATATTTACTGTAAAATTCTTCTTTGTGAGTTTTTACTATAAAGAAGTCCCCATTTTTTTTGATATCAATTACTTCTGAATTAAAAACAAATTCTGCTCCATTTTGTGCAGCATTTTCTGCCACTGCAATAGTATATCCATAAGGACATATTATTCCTGCTGTTTTGGCATACAAAGCAGCAACTACAGTGTCATTTATGTGTGGTTCTATCTCTTTGACCATATCTTTTGTAATGAGAGACAACCCTTTGACACCATTTTTTATTCCTCTATCAAACAATTCATAGAGCTCTTTTACCTCTTCTTCAGAAAAAGCCACAACTAAAGAACCTGTTCTCTTTATTGGAACATCCAAATCTTTACACAACTCATCGTACATTTCATTTCCTCTGACATTCAGCATAGCTTTTAAAGTACCAGGTACAGGGTCATAACCCGCATGTAGTATTGCACTATTAGCTTTAGAAGCTCCTTCCGAAGCCACATCTTCACCTTTTTCTACAACTAATATTTTTAATTTGTATTTTGAAAGTTCTCTCGCAATTGAACATCCAACCACTCCAGCACCTATTATCAAAACATCGTACATTTCTTTCATAGTCATAAAACCTCCTTAAAAGATAAAAAAACCATATATAACCGACCCCTGTCGGCTATATATGGTTCTCCAAATCTCCACCATACTCATATTTATTTTTTCTTCTCTTTAATAAATATATTCTACAAACATCTTAAAATTCCTGCTACTTTTTATCAATTTTTTATTTTATTCTTCAGCCCATTTCATAGCCCTTTCTACAGCCTTTTTCCAACCTTTATACAATTTTTCTCTCTTTTCATTATCCATAGCTGGTTCAAAATGTTTATCAACATTCCAATTCTTCTCTATTTCTTCTTTGCTGTTCCAGAATCCTACTGCCAATCCCGCAAGATAAGAAGCGCCAAGAGCAGTAGTTTCAATTACTTGAGGCCTGTCAACTGGAACACCTAAAATGTCAGATTGGAATTGCATCAAGAAGTTATTAGCACTTGCTCCACCGTCAATTTTTAAAGCCTGCAATTTAATACCTGAATCCTCTTGCATAGCCTCTAATACATCTCTTGTCTGATAAGCAATAGACTCCAGTGTTGCCCTTATTATATGCTCTCTCTTTGCGCCTCTTGTAAGTCCTACAATAGTGCCTCTCGCATACATATCCCAATAAGGGGCTCCTAATCCTACAAAAGCAGGAACAACATATACACCATTTGTGTCTTCAACTTTCAGCGCATATTCCTCACTTTGAGGTGAATTGTCAATTATTCTAAGCTCGTCTCTCAGCCACTGTATCGCAGCACCTGCTATAAATATACTACCCTCTAAGGCATATTCTACTTTGCCATCAATTCCCCAAGCGATTGTAGTGAGAAGTCCAGTATTGGAAGGTACAGCCTTTTCACCAGTATTCATGAGCATAAAGCAGCCTGTTCCATAGGTGTTTTTTGCCATCCCAGGTTTGAAACAGGCTTGACCAAACAAAGCTGCCTGCTGGTCTCCCGCATCTCCGGCAATAGGTATCTCTACTCCAAATATACTTTTATCAGTATAGCCATATACATAACTGGAAGGCTTAACTTCAGGAAGCATTTGCTCTGGGACATTAAGTTCTTCTAATATCTCTTTATCCCATTTTAATTCATGGATATTAAAAAGCATCGTCCTTGACGCATTAGAATAGTCAGTTACGTGTACCTTACCCCTTGTCAAATTCCAAATAAGCCAGGTATCAATATTTCCAAAAAGCAATTCTCCTTTTTCTGCTTTTTCTCTTGCTCCTTCAACATTATCCAAAATCCATTTTATTTTAGTACCAGAAAAATATGCATCTACTACAAGTCCGGTTTTTTCTCTAATTTTCTTGTCAAAACCTTTATTTTTTAGTTCATCGCATATAGGAGCAGTTCTTCTGCATTGCCACACTATTGCATTGTAAATAGGTTTTCCTGTATTTTTATCCCATACAACAGTTGTCTCTCTCTGATTTGTAATGCCAATAGCTGCAATATCCTCCGGATTAATACCCGCTTTTTCTATAACACCTTTTGCAACACCTATTTGTGTACCCCATATCTCCATTGGATCATGTTCTACCCAACCTGCCTTAGGATAAATTTGCTTAAATTCTTGATTTTGTGAAGCCACAATTTTCCCACTATGGTCAAAAATTATCGCACGGGAACTTGTTGTCCCCTGGTCAAAAGCCATAATGTACTTTGCCATCTCTTTTCCCCCTCATAATTTTTGTTATATTTGTCGGCGAGAGAAAAACTCTCGCCGATTTAAGCTCTTTCACTAATGTATATTCACAATAAGTTGGTAAACTATGGCTCCAAGTATTCCTCCGACTATCGGCCCAAATATTGGAACTATTAAGCCGTATCCCCAATCAGAATCTCCTTTCCCTGGGATAGGAAGAATAGCATGAGCAAGCCTTGGCCCAAAGTCTCTTGCTGGATTAATTGCATAACCTGTAGGTCCACCTAAGCTTAAACCTATTGCCCAAATAAGTAAACCAATTACAAGGGGTCCTAATCCTCCAACTAATTGATTGTTGCCATTTGTTATGCCCAGTATTCCTATTAAAAGCATAGCAGTGCCAAATGCCTCTGTCATAAAATTCTTACCCAAATTTCTTATAGCTGGAATAGTTGCAAAAGTACCAAGCTTAGCTGTGGGATCATCAGTTGCAGCAAAATGATCCATGTACATCAAATAAACAATTATAGCTCCCACAAAAGCTCCTAAAACTTGCGCTATAATGTAGCCTGGCACTAAACTCCATGGAAAGTTCCCTATCGTTGCTAAACCAAGAGTCACAGCTGGATTTATGTGAGCACCACTTATCCATCCAACTACATAAACAGCTACCATTACTGCAAATCCCCATCCCGCTGTGATTACAATCCAGCCGCTATTTTGCCCTTTAGATTTATTCAAGACAACGTTTGCAACCACGCCATCACCTAACCAAATAAGTATCATAGTACCAAAAAATTCAGCAACATATTTTGCAAGGTCACTCATAAAATATCCCTCCATAATTCCAAATTTCAAATCGTTTAACTTTTAAAATAATTATGCAATATGTTAAAACTATCCCTCCTTTCATTCTATAAACCACAGACTTTTTTCGCTTGTTGATACAGCAATGGCGCCAGATTTAAGTGCATTTATAACTTCTTCTTTTGTCTTGACTAAACCTCCTGCGATGACTGGTTGATGCACATCTACTGATATTTCACTTATCACTGAGGGAATTATCCCAGGCATTACTTCTATTGCATCTGGAACTATTTGTTTTGTTGAAGCAAACCCTGTTTTTAATGCCTGGGAATCTAAAATGAAAAGTCTCTGGATGCAGAAAAGATCAAATTGTTTAGCGTGTATCAAAATATTATTGCGGGTAGAGATTATACCATGTGGCTTTATTTTTTCAGCCAAATACTCTACTGCTTTGTTGTCCTTTCCTAAACCTTCAAGCAAATCAAAATGCACAAAAACAATTTTATCATGTCTTTTGACCTCTTGAACTATTTCAGAAATGTTCATTATGTCACCAGTAAGTAAAAATATCACCTGTGCATTTGAAGAAAGAGCCGTATTTAAATCTTTTGCCTCTCGCACTGCAGCTATTATCGGGAAGTCTCTCATTGCATCCAGAATCTTTTCTTTCATCTTTATACCCCCACCTTTTTCTTATGCAAGTAATATGCCAAAAAACTCTTCAGTAAAATGAGTAAAAAAAATAACTATTTGGTATAAAATATCAAAGGTCATTTTTTATCATGATAATTAGTATCAAAATGTTATTTAATTAACATTCTCTTTTCCTCTTGATTTTTTATTGCCATAAAAAATCCTATAGCCAAAATTCCTAAGTAAACATAATAAACAAAAAATCTCCATATATTTATAAAAATTTCTAACTTACTGGGAGGAAGTATAAATTTTGCTTTTTTCATGGTATATCGTCTAGAGTTTTAAATTCATATCCTTCAGCTTTAATACTCTTAATTATTCTATCAAGGGCTAAAGCATTGTCTTTTGAAACTGCATGAAGAAGTATTACCGCCCCCGGATGAAGCCTTTTCATAACAGTATTATAGCTTTCCTCTGGTCCTCCGGGAAGTGGCTGCCAATCAGCCAACGCAAGGCTCCAAAAAACAGTCCTGTATCCCAAAGACTTAGTAAGATAAAGAGTCCTTTCACTATATTCTCCCTTGGGAGGTCTAAAATACTTCATGTCTTTTCCTGTTAGCTCTTTAAACATATCTCCCAACATAGTTATTTCCTCTTTTACTTTTTCATCAGATAAGGTAGGTAAGCTTGGATGATTCACAGTGTGATTCCCAACTATATGCCCTTCCTCCACCATCCTTTTAACTAAATCAGCCTGTTCTTTTACATAGGGCCCAGTTACAAAAAAAGCAGCTTTTACATTGTTTTCTTTGAGTATATCTAATATTTTAGGTGTATAACCATTTTCATATCCTTCGTCAAAAGTCAAATAAACTACCTTTTTTGTCGTATCTCCTACAAAAATCGCATCGTATTTTTTTATAAGCTCCATTGCCAAAGGGGTAATTTCTGGAGTTTGATGATTTGGCAACACCCTTAGTCCCCAGCTATACAAAGTGTTATCCAGATTTTCTGTATTGGTATAAACAGCATTGTTGACCGTATTAGATATTTTTTCTTTAGGTTTTTCCAAAGGCTTTTGTAAAGCTTCATTTTGCATTTTTTGTTCTTCTGCCCTTGTAATGTCTTTTTTAGCTATTCCACAAGAAGCAATTGAAAAACACAACAAAATTCCCATTAAGATAGAGAATATTTTTCTTACCATGGTCATACCTCACTTCAATTTTTCTATATTTCTTTTTTATTTTTTTCTCTATATAAACATAATATTCTGTTTTTATTTGGAAGTATTTTTGTATATTTCACATACAGTATCTCTACAAGGGCAGAATCTACATAAAGCAAAAGAAGGATTTACTTCAGGAAAGTAATCTCCTTCTTGCATTTTTTTCATTTGCTTTAATATATTAAAAAGTTCTTTTCTTAAGTGTCGCCTATTATAAACCTCAAACATAGTATTCCTATAAACTATTCGCCCTCTTTTTACTCTTTTTTGGTATACATCTTCTATTATCAAAAAATATGCAACTAATTGCATAACATCTTTATAATAAGGTGAATCCTCTGCTTGACTGCTCTTTAGTTCTATTGGTATCAAATCTTCTGCTAATTGGTAAATATAATCTGGTTTTCCCGATAAGCCATATTTATCCGATTTTAATAATTTTCCATATACTACTCCTTTTTCCTTCACCTCTTGTGGCTTATCTATGTATATTATTTTGCCTCCTCGAAATCCTATGCTTCTTCTCATTTTTTTATAAAAAGGCTTCTGTTCGATAAATGATTGAATAAGCAAATATATGGTAAAAAATAAAAAAATTATATTGAGAATCATTTTAAAACCCTCATAATCGCAATTATCAATAAAATAGCTATAATTCCAAAAATAATCGCATATTTTTTATATCGCAATTTTACAATATCCTTGTAATATTTTTCATGATATTCTATCCCTTTCTTAAAGTTATTAAATTGCAAATCTTGCTCTTTTTGTTCTCTCAAACCATTGATATATTCCATTCCATATTTTTTTATATAATACCACTGATAGGGGCAATAAAGAAATTGATTTATCTCTGTAGCGGAAATATATTTACCCTCTTTTTTCATAATAAAACACCTTCAAGAGAAATTTTTTCATGCCTTTATTATACCATATAAAAAAACGGGGTAAAACCCGCTTCAAACTGTAGTGCGTGCATAAGGCCAGCCTCCGGCATCCTTGCATCCGGCCCCGCCTACGTCTCTTTGTCTCGCAAACTTCAAATAAAATTTTACTTTTGTATAATACTTTTAATTTCATTTTCATACATTGAAAATAGCTCTTCAGCTCTCTCTTTTGTAGGAGCTTCTATATAAATATTACAAGCAGGTAATTCATAATCCGGTACTACTAACACCCATGAATCTTCTTTATTAAACTTTAAACCATCTAAAAATTCTGCCCCTTCATCAGCCTTTTCAAAAAGCATTCTTATTATTTTCCCTTTATCTCTCCAATCGCATCTTATACTCTTGGATATTCTATATCTTAACGGAAAACTGTCTTTAATAGAGGACAGTTTTTTAGAAGTATGTTGTAAATATTCTAAAAGGTCTAGTAAAAAACTAAAACCGTCAAATTCCAAATTAATCTGTAAGTCTTTTTCTACACTTTCCTTCGACACTATTGTTTTCATTCTTTCTTTATGAGAAATTTTACTGCTTACAGTATCAATAGAAAATTCCTTTGCAAATTCTGTCAAGTATTTGGAACTATCGAAAGGAAGCACAAAACTTTTGGCTCCTTGCTCTTTCGCGATTAACATTCTTAAGTAATTGAGTTCATCCTCATCAAATTCCCTTCCTTTTTCATCATAGAGCTTAATTTTTTCCCCATTTTTATAAAAAAGTACCCCTATGTCATAAGGTTCTTGCACTATTAAGAACTCATTTTTACCTACTGTTTCTAATAGCAGTTCTGTTTTTTCATCGTAAGGTTTAATTTTAAAACTTTTATATGCAGTCCTTTTTTTAAAAAGAAAGTTAAGATAATCGTTGTTTATATCAACTTCTCTTATAGGTTTTAAATTTTTCCCATCAACTCGTTCAATATCATATACTCTCAATTTGTTCTCTATTTTCTTTTCTAAGTTTCTATCGATATCACACCCTTCTTTATCGAGAAACAAAATCCTTAAATTTCCTTCTTCTTCCTCTACATAGATTCCTCCTCCACACTTATTTTTCTTAATTCCATATCTTAAAGTGGGTAAAAGAGTATTATTGACTTTTAAGACCTCACAACCACCAGATACAAGCCCAAAACTTATTAAATCGCTTATAAATTGAGATACAATATCCCCATCGTGTCCTACCAACACACTGCTATTCACTATATTTCCAAAAACTTCTCCAATTTCAACTGCAATTTGAGGAGTAATATCCTCATTAAAAACTCCTTTAATCCCCCTATACCCAAAAGTCAAAGGCTTCCTTCCATTCCCCCACACTACATCTTTTGTGATCACAGAGCCCTCATCTATTATTTTATAGGGCCATATTTTTACCTCTGGCTTTATTTCAGCAAAGGATTTTATTTTACAACTCTCCCCTATAACACTGTTTTCAAAAATTCGGACATTATTGCCGATTCTCACTCTATTGCAAACTACACAACCCCTTAATTCACAATTTTTATCTACAATTATTTCATCCCACAATACAGCATTTTTTAAACTGCTCCCTTTCTTTATATAGTTATTTTTACCAATTATTACGTTAGGTCCTACAACAGCGTTAGCTTCAATTATTGCATTGTCTCCTATAATCACAGGAGGGATGATTTTAGCTTCAGGAGAAATTGTAACATTTTTACCTATTACCTTTCCCTTTTTAAGTAACTTATCCTTATATCCTAAATCTACTCTTCCTTCTAAAATATCAAAATGACTAGTGATGTATTGATTGGTATTTCCTATATCACACCAATATCCTCCTGTAATATAACCGTACATTGGAATATCATTTTTCAACAACATAGGAAATAAATCTTTACTAAAATCAAAAGGCTTATCTTGAGGTATAAACTCCAATATTTCTGGTTCTATTATGTATATACCCGTATTTACTGTATCGCTAAACACTTCTCCCCAAGAAGGTTTCTCTAAAAATTTTTTTATTTTGCCTTCCTCATCCACAATCACAACACCATATTCCAACGGCACATCTACTCTTGTCAAAATAAGAGTAACTTTTGCCCCTTTCTTTCTGTGAAACTCATAAGCTTCTTTTATATTAACATCAGTAATTACATCTCCGCTCATAACAATAAAAGTATCATTTAGAAAGTCTCTAGCATTTTTGACACTGCCTGCCGTCCCTAACGGCTTATCCTCTATATAAAACTTTATTTCATCCCCATATTCTTCTTCTAAATATTTTTTAATCTTTTGAGGCAAGTAAAAAAGCGTAACAGCTAAATCTTTGATTCCATATTTGTGTAAGTGTTCCACTATGTGCTTTATCGCAGGTTTATTTGCAACAGGTACCATAGGCTTAGGTATATCGGCTGTTAAAGGTCTTAGTCTACTTCCTTCTCCACCCGCCATGATTATCCCTTTCATCCAACCACCTCTAAAAAATATTATTAACCTCTAATTCTTAGTGTTTTTTATTTAATGAAAAATTATTCATTTTAAGACATTGGCAACATAAAATTGAAATAGGAAAGGACTTTGCGGGGGAGTAAAAATGATAATCTCTTTAATATATTTCGCGGCAGGAATAGGAGTATTTATTTGGGGAATTTTTACTTTAACAAGGGGATTAAAGGTCTTCTCACAACAAAAAATTTCTCAAATTATTAACAATTTTGCAAGCAATTTATTAAAATCAATAATAATAGGTTTTTTTATAACCTTAATTATTCAAAGCAGTAGCATGGTAACTGTAATCGCAGTAACAATGGCAGGAGCAGAGCTTTTAACTCTTAAAAGCGCAGCAGGTATAATTATAGGTTCTAATATTGGAACTACTATTGCCGTGCAGCTTTACGCATTTAATCTGTTTAAAATAGCCCCTTATTTAGTTTTTATAGGTTCTGTACTACATTTCCAAAATTGCAATACTAAATTAAAATTTGTAGGAAATGTATTTTTAGGATTTGGATTAGTATTTTATGGTCTTAAGATAATGGAACTGGCTACAATGCCTCTTAAAAAAAATTCTAACTTCGAGCTTATTAGTGCTAATCTTTCAAATCCTTTCTGGGGAATTCTTGCTGGAATAATCACAGCATTAATCCTTCAATCAAGTAATGTAGGTATAGCAACACTACAAGTTTTGGTCTCCTCTCAACTAATAACCTTGCCTCAAGCATTGCCAATAATATATGGTTTAAATATTGGAACTTGCTCAGAGGCTATCATACTGAGCTTTGCCTCTAACAAAGAAGGGAAAAAAATAGCTCTCTTTAACATTTTTCTTAATATAGGGGGCACTATACTCTTTTTGCCTTTTACAAATTTTTTTGCAGAGTTTTTGAAACTCATCTCCCCCCACAATCCTTTAAGACAGGTGGCAAACGCCCACACATTTTTTAATCTTTTTTCTGCACTTTTGATAATTCCTTTTCTTAAGCAACTTTTTGTTTTAATAGATAAATTAGTAAATAAATAAAAAATTCAATTAATAGGAATCCTAATATTAAAGTTTATTTTCAAGGTGGTAACAATGAACAAAAGATTAGAAGTTAGCGATTTATTGTTTTTAATGATAACTTTTGAGATTGGAACATCAGTACTCTTTTGTTTGGGAATTAAAGCAAAACAAGATTGTTGGCTTTCTATTTTAATTGCAATGCTTATTTCTCTGCCAATTACACTTATGTACGTCTCCTCTTTTGAAAAATCGCAAAAAAATCTTCCACAGTTACTTGAGTTTGTTTATGGGAAATATATAGGTAAAACTTTATCTCTAATTTATGCTCTGTACTTTTTATACATTGCTTCAAGAAACGTAAGAGACTATGTAGAACTCAGTGTAAATACAATATATTCTCGAACACCTACATATATTTTTTCTTCTTTTATGCTTATATTAGTAATGTATTACCTCCTATTTGATATATGTGTACTTGCCCGCGTTGCTAAAATTTTGCTCCCTCTTATTTTAGCTATTATGGCTTTTCAAACAACTATGATAATGATGGGAGATAATTTTAGTTTTTCAAGGCTTTTACCAATTTTAGAAAATGGAATTGTTCCCGTAATCAAAGCAGCAATTCCTCTAATTGTGACTTTTCCATTTGGTGAACTTATTGCTTTTACTACAGTTTTTGATAAAGTAAAACAAAAGGAAAAAATAAAAAAGATAATGCTGATAACCACTGTTTTTACTGGTCTACTATTGTCCTTTAACAATATCATTATAATTTCTTCTTTAGGAGCAGATGAAGCTTCAAGAGAAAATTTCCCATTGTATCAAGTTATAAGATTAATAAATTTAGGAAATTTAAAAAACCTAGACACTTTGTATGTATTTATAATGATTATAGGGGTATTTTTTAAGATTAGCGTATTTACTTATGCGGGACTTACCATGATAAAAAATGCGTTGGAATTAAAAAGTTATAAATACCTGCTTTTCCCTGTTTTGTCGATGATTTTTGCTGCTTCTTTTATAATTGCCGACAGTTATCAAACCCACATACTTATAGGTCTTAAATTTACTCCTTTTTACATACATGTACCTCTACAAATAATTTTACCTATGATTACTTTTCTATTTCTAAACATAAAAGAAAAGAGAAAACCTTAAAAGCCTTCTCTTTTACTCACCTATTTTATACATATTCCAAGGTATAAGTTTTATTTGATGCTTATAATGCTTGAAAATATTGAATTCTAGACAATATAGAATTTTTATTTTCTCCTTATTCCCACACTTTTCCCACAGTAAAATTTTACCTAAAAATATAAATAGAAGTGCAGCTATAAAGCACTGCACTTCTATTTTACTGTTTTTTCTTTTTTTATTTTTTCGTGATATTCTCTTATAGTCATGGTGTCATTTGTTTTTTCTGATACATTTATGCAGTCTATAGTCTTTTTATCATCATTTGTCGCATAAATCACTTCAAAAGTTTTATCGTTTTTTGTAATTTCGCTAAAAACAATTGTATACTTTTCTGGATAGACTAGGAATTCTTCATGCATTTTTTTAATTAAATCTTCTTTTGTAATTATGTTATTTGTTTTTAAAAATTCTTTTACGCCAGGATCTAATATAAGCTTCATAGTATATTCTCCTTTCTTATTCTTTTTTGGAAGAAGAGTACCCCTCAAAAAACAAATAGAGGGTATGTACTCTTCAACACCCAGTACATACCCTCTAATATTCATTTTTCTCTTTATGTTTTTATTATACTTTAAATTGAACATAAAGTCAATATTTCCGACTTATTTGATCAAAATTACTTTGTCAGAAGCATATTTAACAAAGAAATCTTCTCCCGTGTCTACTACTGTTGTAATTTCTATTATTTGATAATATATTTTCCCAACAATTGTTATCCTGCCGAAACTGTCAATAATAATAAAATTATCCCCATTTTTCAGTTCCCCGAGACTTTCTTCTGCATTTTTCAAATCATTCAATATCAAATCAGGTAAAATGTTTCTTTGCCTGATTCTTTTCACTGCATGTTCTTTCATAATAACAGCATATTCAGTCCCAAATAATTCAATATACATTGATGTTCCCCTCCTTTAAAATTTAAAAAGAGAGGCCGTGAAAAGCCTCTCCTATACGATTTTTCTTTGTTTTTCTTTGTATTTATGCAGTAAGTAATCATCAATTCCTTTATAAGCCGGGTCCCAGGTTTTTGCACGTACCTGGAACCCTGCATTTCTCAACTTTTCTTCTAGTTTTGTTTTTGCTTTTTTTACTGCTTCGTTTGTCAGAAGGTCCATATCAAAAACAATATTAACATTTTTGGCTCCCATGTCTTTAAGCACTGTTTCTATCCCTTTTATTGCTGTGACACCTGCCACGGATATAAAAGTGTATCCGGACAGGTAGTGTGCTACGTCTGCCTTCAGCGGGCCTTCCGTTATAAACACTTCCTTTGCAGGTTTTCCATGCACACCCTGCCATGCATGGGCAGGTGTGCCGTCCGGTTTACCTCTAGAGGAAAACCAGACATATTTCCTGCTTTCTCCTTCGTCCAGTCTTATTTGAAAACCCTGTATCCGTCCCTGTACATCCTTTACAGGGATTAAAAAGCCTTTATAATTTACAAAATCCCATTCTCCATCCTCTGTCTTATAAAAACCAGGGATTCCCTTTAATTTGTAGCCTTCCTTAATAAGGTCATTGCAGATTTTCCTGCTTTCTCCCGGTTTTTGGGGCAGGGATTTGTAAAGATTTTTTGCTGTTTCTTCCCAGGAAAGGCCTCTCTTTAGGAGGTTTTTGCGGTGGTGTGGTTCTAGAACAAGTTTATCTAAAAATGCTCTGTATACCCTGTCCCTTACTTCAATTGGTGCAACTGAGTTATACTGTATTTTTTTGTAATTTTCTTCAGCTGCAGGAGTAGTAATATTTCCTTCTTTAAGTTCTCTGTAAGCTGTTTCTGTATCAATATTCTTTATTTTTGCGTATAAGTCTACTACGCTTCCACCTTCTCCGCAGCGTACGCAGTAGTAGACATTTTTTGATATATTTAAATAAAGGTGTCCATGCTCAGGGTTTTCTGAATCTCCGCAGAGCGGACACCTTGCAATGTACTCTTCAGATGAGGCCTTTCTTAGAATTTTTATTCCCAGTCCTTTTGCAGTATCCAGAATGTCAAAATCTCTACGCATTCCTGAATCCCCCTTTAAATGTTGTAATAAACAGCATTTTCAAAGGTTTCAAATAAGTCTAAATTGTAAGGCCATTTTGGAATTAGTACCAGTTTGTTTGTGTTAAGTATTTGTTTTATCTGCACCGGATCGTCTTCTACGTAAATATCTGCATCCAGCCGGTGTTTTTCTTTTGTAAAGTAAACTTCAATTCCGGGGAAGTATTTTTCTGCCCACTTTTCCGTTAAAAACTTTAATTCTCTGTTGCGACTTGTTACAAAAACAACTTCTGCACCAAGATTTATAAAAGTTGTTAGAAGTTTTAATGAACCGGGAATTGGCTCTGCACCAAGTAAAATGCTGGTTCCTTCTACTGTCGTCCAGAAGTCTTCCGTTAGCTCTGGATTGGGGTATAAAACTGTATTGTACCCCATTTCTTCCAGCCTTTTGTTTACATTGATAAGTGTGTTATCAATATCGAATGCAATTATTTTACCTTCAACGCTGTACAGGAGATTTAAAAACTTAGGAAGGTCCTTAACTTTGCCTGAAAAGTACGCCACCTGTTTCATCCTTAATTCCTCCTTTTGATAAATTTAAAAAGGAGCTATACGGAGACGTATCTCCGCAGCTCCTTTTTTGTCCGCATTATAATGTCCGGGCCACCTTCAATCCATGTGTTAGTGTCTTTGTAAACGGTTATGATTACTACGCTGTTTGGATTGTCGAATACGGCCATGTAGGCTGCATTTAACACGTGATCGAATATTACAAATCTGTGCTGCTTTTTCCGCAGTTTCTTTATTTTCGACTCAGAAGCCTGTAAAGATTGAAGAATATTTTCTACAGTAATAGAAGTTCTGCTGTCGAGTCTTTTTAGCGCATGGTCTGTAAAAACAACTTTTATATATTTGCCCCACAAAAAGACTGTATATTCCCTCCTTTTGCTCACTTTTTTAGTCCTCCCTTGCAGTTTAATACAGCTTTTTGCTGATAACTTTATAACTGTAATATTTGCAATTTGGACATCCTTTTGGCTGCATATTCCTCTCTTTTTTACATTTTTTAACCGTTTTGTCATCGATAAAATCTTCGTATCTTTTACACCAGTTTCCTGCTTCTATCATGTAGCCTTCGGGTTTATATTTTTCAAATGTCATTTCAAATTTCTCCCTTCTTTTTATTTTTTTTGTTTTTTACATCTGCCAGTCATCCTTGAGAAGTATCATACCTTCTTCTACACTGTCATCTCCTTCTGGCCCTTTATTCAGCCACAAAAAACCTACTTCCCAGGGTGTGAGTCCGAATCTTTCAGCATTTTCCATTTCGCTTTTTAACAATGTTTCTAAGTCTTTCTCATTTAGTATTACTTTGGTGGGGTCTAATTCTTTTTCTCTGTCCCAGCCAAGGAGTTCATAAAATCGGATAAGCTTTACATAAGGATTAAGGTTATCATCAAGCTTTTTTAAGACACTTTCCAGTTTTATCTTTTTCATAAAAATTCCTCCTTCTAATTTTTAAGGACAGCGAAATGCTGTCCTTTTTTATTTTAAAGTTTTAAATTCTTTAATCTTGCTAGTTGCAATTCTATCGCACAGGTTGTTGTACTCATTATCAGAATGACTTTTAACCTTTTTGTTTTTGTACAGGTTAATTACCAGCAAAAACTAAGGTAGGTATAATCTAGTATTTCAAATTCTTTAGAAAGTTCTTCTGCAAGGATTTCACTTAGATAGGCTTCAGGATCTTCACTCCAGAGCGTTTTCGATTTTTCGAGAATATTTTCTATGATCTGCTCTACTTCTTCTTTGTTTTTGGTAGTATTGATTATCAGGTTCATTTGAATGTCTCTGTCGTTAGGATCTACAAAGTTTACTAAATACAGCATTTTCTTCCCCCCCTTCTATTTTTGTGTCTTTTTACTTTTTTACCTGCACTTGCTCCATCCACAGAAAGGGCAGTAAAGGCACCCCTCTGCAGGGATTAATTTCGCTCCGCAGTCAGGACAGTAGAGTTCCTGAACTGCCTGTGCAAGTTTAATACTTTTCTTTTCCTCTTTTTCCTTCATAAAAATCCCCCCTTTTCTTTTTATTTGAGGTTATATTTTTGTGAAAAATACTGTACAACTTCCGGTATTGTCTTTTTGTAATAAGGCTGATTTTGTTTGCACCACTCCTTTAATTCTTTTTTGGTGGCTATAGGTGGATGCCAACTTCTACCTGATTGGATTGCACTTAATTGTGGCTCTAGTTCTCTGATAAAGTCCTCAATTGTCCAGCCTTCCCAAATTTCTTTTTGAAAATTAATTTTACTCATTTTTATTTCCCCTCTCTTTTGGAATTTTTATTTAAAAGCATACATCTACAAAAACAGATGTATGCTTTTTAGCTTTGTTATTTTGTGTACCTGTGTTGCGCTGAAGGTACACATTTTCGAGATTTTTTGTACCGCTTTTTTACGGCAGAGGGTACAGTGCCGTGGGTTCTTCCTGACAACCTCTCTTTTACTTTCTCCTGCTGCGCAGTGCTGGGAGAGGTACGCTTTCGCAGGAGATTTTTACGTCAGGATAAAACCCTATGTACAAAGAGAGAAGGCAGAATGCCTTCTAAATGTCGTAGTAAATAACATTTCTGAATCCCTCAAAAAGGCCTTTGTTGTAAGGCCACCTTGGAACCATTACATATTTGTTTAGAGAAATTATTTTTTCTATTTGATACGGATCATCCTCAAAGTAGATGTCTGCATCCAGCTGATGCTTGTCTTTTAAGAAATATACTTCAAAACCCGGCAAGAACTTACTTACCCAGTCTCTGGTTAAAAGCTCAAGGCTTTGTTCTCTGCTTGTTACAAGTACAATTTCAGCCCCAAATCCTATAAATGATAAGAGAATTTTTATCGTATGTTTGATTGGTTCTGCGTTAAACAAAATATTTATTCCTTCTATCGTGTTCCAGAAATCAGCAGTAAGTTCTGGGTTGGGGTATACCGATATGTCATATCCCAGCCTTTGTATTTCTCTGTTTGTATCTATTAATGTGTTATCTATATCTACAGCGACAATCTTGCTCGTTGATGTATAAAGCAGCTGTATAAATCTATTTAAATCTTTTACTTTGCCTGAAAAATAAATAAGGTCTTTCATAAACAATTCCCCCCTTCAAATTTTGGAATTATGTAAAAGAAGAGCAGGAATTAAGCCTGCTCTTCTGCACTCCCTTCTTCTGGTTTTGGACCAGTGATGTAGTCTACTGCCTGCTGTGCTTTCGCAGCTGCTTTAAAGATCATCATTTTATTGTTCTGCAGCTGCTTTAACCATGACTGAATGTATGCTGTGCTGTTTTCTATTGTTTTTTCTATGATTCCTGTATGTTGACAGAGCATTGCTGCGCCTATTTCTGCAACCAGCTCTTCCAGGGAGTAAGAATCTGCATCAAAAGCACTTTTTTCATTTTCTTTGAACCTGTTTAAGCGCTTTGGATGGCCGGTGGAGTGAATAAGTTCATGGAACAACGTAGAATAGTATTCGTGTATGCTGTAAAAAAAACCTTTATCTGGTATGTTGATTAGATCTTTTGCTGCGTTGTAGTATGCTTCATTTGGGTTATCATGGGTTATTTTGGGGGCATTTTTGTATCCTGCTATAATTTTTTCAGCTTCCTGCAGTGGATTATGTTCTACCTTTTTTAGTTTGGAAGGAATTCCTTCTGTATCGTTTATGTGAAATACGTGATAATACCTTAAAACGAGCAATTCTTTTTCTTTCTCTACAACTTCGCCTGTTTCTGAATCTACTTCTTCGACTATTTTGGTGTAAGGCTTAAAAAATACTACTATTTCGGATTTTGCTCCTTTCTTTATTTTGCCCCCAAGCTGCTGTATCTGCTTGAAGGTGAGATATTCTCCACCTTTTAACAGCAGTACGTTTATTCCTGTGTAAGGTTTCCTGGTGATATAATTTATGGGAGGATTTTCTGTCCAACCCTTTTTCCATGGTATTTCTCCTCTTTCTAACTGTTGAAGAATTTTTTCAAGTACGATTTCGTGGACTTTGCTCATGCTCCTGTTCCTCCTTTACTTTTATAGGTTTTTAAGTTTTCAGCAACAAAGTCCCAGAAGTCTTCTAAAAAATCCTCCTTAGGTTTACTGCTTTCATCTTGGTCTGTAAGTGCTGTAAGTGTTTTTCTAAAATCATACATTATCTGGAATGTTTCTCTAAAAGGACCCCATTTTAGAAGCACTAAGAAAATTTTTTCTGCTTTACTGTTCTCGTAAAGTCTCATAAGATCCCTCCTTAAATTTTTAAAATTAAAAAAACAGGGGCTTTTAATTGTCCCTGTTCGTATTTTTTTAGCGCCGTTTTTATCGACAGAGGACGCCATGTCGTGAGCCTGCCTAACAACCCTCTCTTAACGCATAACGGAGAGGGAACAGTTTATTGTGCTTTTATGTTAGGCTGGGCTCTATGTACAAAAGGAAAAGGTAAAATGTTTTTTTATCTTTTATCGTTTTTAATTTAAAAAATAAAAAGGCGGGAGTTTTTAACTTCCCGCCTTAAGCCCTGTTTCTATTTATATACATCTCCACGATATCCGATAGTAACAATAAAAATGATCTTTTCTCCTTTTTGAATTTGATAGATAATCCTTATATTTCCAACCCTATATCTATACAGAGGTGGAAACTTATCTTTAAGTTTTTTGATATTTTTACCAACATAAGGAGATTGGGCAATTTTTTCAATTGCCTCTTTAATTTTCTCTTTTGTATTGCTGTTACACTTTTCTGTAAACTTAACAGCTTCTTTTGCAAGTTTAACCTTATACATTTTTGAACACGTCCTCAAAGTCGTATACATCGCCATTTTCTATGTCTTTAAGACCTCTTTTTATCGATTCTATTAATTCTACATCATTAAGGATTTCATTTTCTTCTTTTTCTTCTTTAAACCTTAAATATTCTATAAAATCAATAACCTCTGCAAGTTCTTCTTCTTGAAGGTTCTCAATAATTTCTTTTACTTTATTTTTGAGTAAGTTATCCATGATTCTCACCACCATTTTTTGTTCTCCTCCTTTTATTATAACTCTTTTTTTTTGCAAAACAACATCTATATTTTAAAAATAAACCAGCAGGAGATTAACTCCTGCCAGTTTTTATTTCTAGTTTTTTTGTTCCTTTTTTTACTATGGACTCAAGTATTTGTGTGTTTGGTGCAGTATATTCTGTAATGCTTTCTGCATTGTCTATAAAAATTGGGAATTTTATTTTTGTTAGACCCATTATCAGGTTTGCAATTTCAAGGCCTGCCTTAATTCGTTCAGAGTAGGAAAGTATGTTAAATTCTTTTCCATCGTAGAGAATTTTGAAGTCGTCTTTAATTTCTCCTGTGCTCTGAACAATTTTCCAGAGCTGAAGGGACACTTTGTCCAGATATTTGTTTATCTCTGCTGCCTCAAGCTCTAGCTTTTTGGCATTGAATGATTTTGCGTATTCTATCAAAGTTTTTACTTCGTTTATTTGCTGTTCGGCCAGTTTTATATCTTCTTCTACTTCTTTGAGCTTTCTTTTTGCTTCTTCTTTCTGTCTGAGCAGTGCTTTGACACTTTCGTTGTGGCTTATTACTTCTCTTTCTTCAAACCTGAGTTTTTCTATTTGTTGCATTATCTGCTGAATTTCTTCTTTGTTTGCATCTATGTTCAGCGCATTCTCTAGTTTCTTAATTTTTATCTCAAGTACTTTTCTGTATTTATTTACTTTTTCTTCAAATTCCTTTTCTGCTTTTTTGTTTTCTTCAATAACAGCTTTTAGCTCTGTAGCAATTTTTGTACCTTTCTCTTTAATCTCCTGTAACTTTGTTAATAAAAGCTGCTTTTCTTTTGCAGTAACATCAATTTTGTTACCGCATTTATTGCAGGTAATGTACTGCGGTTTGAGGTTTTTAATCTGCTCCTGAATTTTTTTGTATTCCTGCAGCAGTTCTTCTCTGGTTTTCTGCAGGACTGCTGTATCCTTAAATTGTGGTTTTTCTATTGGCGGATTTTTGTACTGTTCTCTCAAAACAGCGAGTTCTTTTTCTATTTCTATGTTTTGATTTTTCTGAAGTTCCATTAGCTTTTCTTCTAGTGCTTTCAGCTGGGTTTCGTCAAAGCTTTTTATTTCTGGAATTTTTGCATTTATTATCTGTCTCAATATCTCTATATTCCCTTCAGATTTTAAAAGCCCCTCTTCCCAGTCTTTTAGAATTTCCCGCCGTTTTTCAATAAACGTATTTGCATTGTTAAATTCGTTTTTCTTTAAAGCTTCTGCTATTTCCGGAGAAAGTTTTTCGAAAACTTCTTCATTAGAAACTTCAGGTAAAACTTTGTAAAGTATGGTTTTAGCATCTTTTGGCGCAAGGCTTGTGAAGTATAGAGGGTTAAATATAGTGAAAAATATGTCTTTGTCTTGTATAAATTGACTGTACAGGTCAATTTGTGTAGATTTAACGCCATTTATGGTTATTTCTATTTCATTCTTCTTTTTTGAGCGGGTTATTTCATATTCTTTCCCATCTTTTTCTATAACTAACGTTACAGACATTTCGCTTTTTCCTATACTTATTAATTTGTTCGTTACATTCTCTGTGCCAAACAGGTTTGCTCCTGTAAGACACCATGCTATTGCTTCTCCGATAGAAGTTTTACCAACCCCATTATCTCCATAGATTATGGTGTGTTTATTGTCAAAGTTAATAGTCGTATTTTTGTGGTTTTTGAAGTTTTTTAAGATTATTGATTTTATTATCATTTCGTCTTCCTCCTCTTTTTATTTTCTGGAAGTTAAAAGCACGCCCCTGAATTAACAGAGACGTGCTTTTTCTTTTTTAAAAATGATAGTCTAATACAGTGCCAATGTAATACTTTTGTCCTTCTTTCAGATTATAGCGCACGAATTCGTCAAAAGTTGTCCATGTTTCTTTGTGATAGATATATATCCCGTATTTTTCTTCGATCAGGTTTTCCAAAATCCACACTTTTGTGCTGTCTGTCGAAAATTCCTCGAGAGTGAGTTCCTGCACAATTTTTTTTAAATTAAAAAACCTTGCGCTAAAGTATTCCTCCTTAAAACCTTTTGGAAAAATAATTGAATATTCCTGTGGATCATATGTTACTTCTTTATATTTCTTCAAATACTCTATAAAATATTGAATTTCTACGTCTCTATCAACGTCATCACTAACATAGTCAGCTATAACCCCTACAAAATCGTCATAAAAATCTTCTTCGCAGGCAAAGTCTTCTTCAAATCTCAACGGTTTTTCTTCTAACTGGATAATTGTCCCATGCATAATTTATTCCTCCTTTACTTTTTCGCTTTCTTTATAGGCTAAATAAACGTCTTTTAGAACTGCCTCATAATTTTTTAGTGCTATGAAGAGTGCATCTCTGCTGCGTATCTTAATGGCTTCGTCTATGTCTATCATGCAGTCCCGATATTTTTTACTAAGCTCTGGAGCGTTTTCTACGGCCCAGAGCAGGCCTACTTTTTCCCCTTTGAAAATTCGGGTTAATTTGTCCCTAAAGTTTCGCAAGTACTGCATTGCAGCCTCGTTATCCCAGTCTGGAACCAGTGAGTAAAACCTTTTTTCCTCTAGATTCCAGATCTGTTCATGATACTTCCTTTGTTCTTTTATGGGAAGTGAGTAGGCACGTCTGAGCTTGCTTTCTATTTGTCCTAGACTCATAAGACTTCCTCCTTCATTTTTTTATTAAAAGAGGGGAATTGCTCCCCTCTTTCTTACATTACCATTTCGTAGTCTATAACTTCTTCCAGCTGTTTATTTCCTACTTTTGTCTCTTTAAGTGTGTAGTTCTTTATTATTGCATTTTTCATTTCTTTGAATTCCTCTGGAACAACCATTGTGTGCTGGTTGCCCTTTGTATCACTTAAAGATGCAACATATATAGTCTTGCCTGTCTTGTCGAAAAAGCCTTTGACAGCAGTAACTTCCAGAGGCCCATATTTACTATTGTCATTTTGTATTTCTTCAGGGAAGAGATCTTCCGGCACTTCGTCTATTTCTTCTTCTGGAGGAAATGTAAAATCTTCGTTTTCTACTTCATCCATTATTTCGTTCACCAGCTCCTCTACATCCTTTTCTTCCTCTGCTGTTGGTGGGTTTACTGCTGCATTCGGTTGGTATAAGTGCAGAATATACACTGTTTTGTTATATTTCCCCTCTGCTAGCACTTTCATGGGTACAAGTGCCAGCTTAAGTGGTATTCCGGCTATCTTCCCTCCATTTGTAGATTTTATTATGTCTATCGCTGTGTTTATTTTTTTGATGCTGTTTATCGAGCTTGTATCAATTTGGAACACGCCTTCAGGGATCCCTTGTACATAAAAAAGGAGGTTTCCTACTTCCCTGCACTGGCCTTTCTGGTAGTACGGGCAGTTTCTGTATTTGCACTCAATTTGTTTTATTTCGCCTGTTTGTGGGTTTGTTTCAAAAGCTGTTTCTCCATCACCTTTGCAGAGAAGACGATTGTTGCCATATCTTTTGAGCCACTGTGGGAAAAACATTTCTGGGTCATTTACAGGGAACATGATATCTAGTTCCCTTGGTTTATCGCCGTACAATGCTTTGAATTTGGCTACAATTTCCGGGGAAGTGTTCCCGTCTTCATAAACTACGAAATAGTCTGTTGCTGTAGGATAGAGATTTCCTCCCTTTGCTTTCTGTTTTGTCCCCAGATGGATTTTTCCTATGCGGGCTAAACTTCTTTTTTCTGTCAATCCTTTAATAGGCATGTAAATTCCTCCTTTTTTTGATTTTTTATATTAAAAACGTACAGAGAAAAGCTCTGTACGTTTCAGACTTTTTAAATGCCTCTTTTTACGGCAGAGGGCATTGTGCCGTGAGCTTCTCCCAGCAACCCCTTCTTTACTCTCTCCTGCACCGCAGACGGAAGGGGTACAGACACCGCAGGAGAGGTGTTTTACGCTGAGATGAAACCCTATGTACAAAAAGGCAGGAGGGGAAAGCTCCTGTCCCTTATACAGCAGCTTTTTTGTGCTTTTTGTAACAGTGGGGGCATAAAAAGTAATTGTCATCTATATAGTAAGCTTCTTCTTCGCTTACTAACTTTCCACATTTTTCGCAGGTTACATAAGAGCTTTCTGCGCAGTATTCACAGACACTTTTGCCGTTTACGTCTTTGCGAGCTTCCGCTTTATGGATTATACTGCCACAGCTGCTGCATACAGTGAAGTTTCGCAGATAGCATTCATTGCAGTATGGCTCATTATTTACGTATTCTGCTTCGTCTTTATAAAGTGTTATTCCGCATTCTGTGCAGGTTACAAAATGTTCGTTAAAACAACTTTCGCATATATATTCTCCATCAGGGGTGTATTTTGCATCCTCTTTATAAACTGTCTCGCCGCAGTATGCACAGTTTATAAAGAGTGCATCATAACACTCCTCGCAGTATGGATAATGGTCAGCACCGTAGTGGATATCATCTTCTGAAACCCATTTGCCACAGTTAGAACACTGCACATACCCTAAACACTTGCTGCATACAAGCTTGTTACTCATGTCAAGCTCTCCACCGCATACAGGACATAATGGGATTTCTCCTACAGTCATATACCAGTCATCTCTGTCGCTCGGAGAAATTCCTCTGAAGTAAATGTAGGTTTCGGTATTATCGGTATAAGCTAATTCTGCTTCGTTGAAAAAATAGCATTCTTCTTTTTCGGGGTCCCAATCCTTTTTTGTCCAGTTTTTCTCTGTATTGTAGTATTTTTTTAGTGCATTCCCTACAATAGAGCGCACTGCCTTTTCAAAACTTATTGCTGTTACAGGATACTGTCTTTGAAATAAGGCTAATGCACTGTCTATGTCAACATATATCCATTGGCGCCAGATTTTTTGCGGTAGTTCTAACCCCCACATTTCTTTTGTTGTTCTGTATGCATATGCGATTACGGTATGTGAGTCGAACATATATGATATGTTCCCTGCAGGATGGGCTCCATCAATCGAATGGCATGTTTTCCACCCGGTTGTAACGTCACTTGCTAAAAGAAAATCAAGTGGATCTAAAGAGATTACTACTTTTGCAGATGTGTCCAGCATTTTTAACTGTCCCTGAAGAATGGATAAGTCCTGTATTAAGAAGTCTGCGTATTCTTCTAAACTGTTCTCTTTTAAGTAAAGCCTTAAAGTTTTTGAAATCTTCATTCCAGGGACTATTCCTTTTTTTCTGAGCACTGTAACTGCTGAATCTTTTGTTACGTATCCTGTGATGAGGTCTTTTTCATTAATATACATCTGCAGAAAATACAGCATCTCTTTCTGCATTTTTGCTATTACCTCTTTCGGAATTCCCCTTTTTTGGGCTCTTTTTTCAATGCCTTCAATATACCTGGTTATTATTTCCCTTTTTTCGTCTGCTGTTAGCCCAATATGGACCACTACTTCTACTTTTGTGTCTCCAAAAAGTTTTACAAGCTCTCTTTTTTCTTTTTCTACTTCCTCTTCAAAATCTTTTCTGTACTTTGGTTCCATTCCAGTAACTATTTCATAAACATACCAGAAATCGTTCCAATTAAATTTTTGACTCATATAATATTCCCCCTTGCTCTTTTTTTGAAAAAACAAAAAAGCACACAGCTTTTTACTGTGTGCTCTCCTTTTTTTGAGCAGGCCTAATGGCCTGCAAAACCATATGGCACAGGCTTTATCAGCCTGCAAAAACTTCCTGCATGTCGCAAAACGGGTACAGAGATTGTACCTGAAATACGGCAGTGCAGGACAGGCGCCGTTTTTACGGCCTTTGGTGCCATGCCGGCAGCCTCTTCAGCAACCCCTCCTTTCCCTGCATAATGTTTGGGGACATAGTTTTTCCAGGGAAAGTATTTTTATGCTGAAGTAGAACTGCACCTTTACTATAGATTATGTACACTGTTTTTTTAAAAGTAAACCCTTTATTTTTAAGTAATCGTTTCACTTAAAGTTTTTAATTACAAGGGCAGGTACTTCCTATCCTGCCCTGTCTACTGCGCCTTTCTTACAAGCCTTTTTAGGACGCCTGTTATCCTCTGCTTTCTGTGGTCTATTCTTGTTATGCGTACTGTAACTTTGTCGCCTTTTTCTATTTTTGTTTTCCAGTATGGATTGGGACATAATACGTCTATTCCGGGTTCTAAATTGACAAAGTATCCATAAGGCTGTGAGCCTGTTATTGTACCTAAGTATTCTCCTCCTCTTTTGTACTTTGAATCTATCTGTTCAAATGGATTGGGCTTTGTTTGCTTTATTGAGATTTCCACTACATTGTTTTCTATGTCCAGCTTTGTTATTTTTGCCGGTACTCTGTCTCCAACCTGCAGGAGGTCGTTTATTCTGTCTATATAGCCGTATCCTATTTCTTCTTTTGGTACCTTTGTTTCTATTCCGTATACTTCTGCAACAGCGTGGTTTTTGCCTATTGCAACGATGCGGGCAAGTATTACGTCTCCTTCTTCGTGCTTTGGAAGTTCATATTTTTTCCTCAAGTTCATTGCGAATTTTCTTGAGGCAATTGCTATTTCTTTTTCTGTGTCTATGCCACGCACTATAAAGTCTACTTCAGCGCCTATCATGGAGCGCACAATTGTTTTGTTTATGTTTTCTATGCCCATTTCTTCAAAGGGTATTATGACTTTTACTCCGCTGTAAAATATGACTGCAAAGTTTTTATCGTTCTGGCTTTCTATTGCGCTTAATGTGCCTGTTAAAATTTTATTTGACTGCCTTGAGGCGTAAATGTCCTGCCATGCTTCTGTCATTTTTATTCTCTCCTTTCATTTTAGTTTTTTTATTTTAAAAAGAGCCTAGGACATTTTCCAGGCTCTTTTTAAGGCTTAGTATGGAATTTTTGAACTGTTCTTTTACTTCATTACTGCAGGAGGTGATTTCTTTGAAGGTGGATATTCTGTCATTCAGCCTAATAATTTCGTCTATTATTTTTCTTGCTTTTTCATCAGAGGTGGCCTGCAGCTTTAGCTCTTCGTATTCTCTTTTTGTTTTCTCAAGTTCTTGCTGCAGCAGGTTCAGCTTTTCTTCAGCCTCTTTTTGTTCTTTTTTCAGCTTTTCTAATTCTTTTTTTACTTCATCAGGAATTGCTTCCACTGCTTTTGCTGTACCGTTTTCCAGCCTTTTTATTTTTTCATTGTTGATTTCTATAACTGTTTTGTACTGCTTTATCAGGTTTTCTCTCCTGGAAATTTCTTCTTCTTTTAGCTTCAGTGTATATTCCTTGGATTGAAGTTCTCTGTGCAGCTTATCTATTTCTTCTACAAGCTGTTTTATATTTTTTTCTGATTCTTCCTTAACCTTTCTTATCTGCTCTGCTGTCATTTTGTTTATGTCTTCACCTAAAGCATAGTAAAGCTTTCTTTGTACTTCTTCACCCAAAGATGCAAGCTGTACACCCTCTGTTGTTGAAAGCTTTCCTTCATCTATTAGCTGCTGTATTTCGGGAATTAAGTTGTTTAGCCTGGCAATTCGCCTTAAATGCCTTTCAGAAATACCTATTAACTCGGCTAAGTATGTTTGAGAAAATTCTGTAGCCGAATCGGACATTTTGGCCGTTTGATATGAAGAATTTACCACTTCACTTTTCCTGTCTCCACCTCTTCTTATGCCGTATATTCTCATCAGTTCCACGAGACACCTTGCAAGTTTTAAATCATTCAAATTACCCTTGCCTCTCTGCCTCAGGTTAGTTTCTATTAAGTCTTTCAATATCCAGTCCTCTTTGGTAATTCCATCTTTGTCTTTGTATGTTCTTACTTCACACGGTACCTCTTCTATTCCCAGCTCTTTTGCAGCTCTTAGCCTTTGTGAACCTGATATTACTGTATAGGTCTCGTCTTCATTTTTGGTTACAATTAGAGGTGTTATTATTCCACTTGTTCTTACGCTTTCTAAAAAATCCTGCCATGCCTGTCCTTGTATGTCGTCAAAGAATTCTTTATTACGTGGGTGTTCTTTTAAAAGGTTGACATTTATCATTTTCAAAGCTTAAAACCTCCTCTCCTGTGTTTAAAAATTTTCTTTTAGTGTTATAGCAAGTTTAAAACTTTCAAAATATTCTGTATTTAAAAATACGGAGTCTTCCGGATGGTTTTTAAGATGTTCTTCTATGTTTTTCTTCAGCTTTGTTTTAAAACTTTGGTCTAAATAGCTGTCTATTTTATTGTAAGCAGAAAAAGACAGGTACCAGAACGTAAATAGGCCTAATGCGATTAGCAGTTTTGTCGGAATTGTTGATAGGTCTGCGTCTATTAAGGTTGCGAGAACATATACAGAGGGTTTTATATATTTTGCTGTAACTGTTATACCTGCAAGTAAAACAGGGATAGTAAAAGGGGATTTAAAAATATAAAGGACTTCTTTTAAGAAATATAGAAGCTTTTCTTTTGTATTTCTTACTTTAGGGATTAGATTTTCTTTTGTCTTTTCTTCGTATTCAATTTTTTTCTTTGTCTTAAGGTCAAATGCTTTCCCATGCATTGTTATAAGATATAGAAGATAGTCGATAAAAAATAACTTCTCAAAAGGACTATTATCTTCGTTCATGTTTGTGTTTAATGCTAAAACTTCTTCCCAGCTTAAAAATTCCAAACGTTCATTTTTAGAATTTTCTGCTTCTATTATTCCGCAGGAAAAAGAGTCAAAGATTATTCTGCCTTTTATGTTTTTGTCAGGAGTCAGTTTCTTTAATGCATCGTAAAAATCTCTGTACTTTTTCTTGATTTGACCTTTTTCGTCAGTCATGAAAAGTATAAGATATACATTATTATCATCATGCTTTTTAAATACCGACAGATAAAGTTCTTCTAATGAATGTTTATTAATGAATTCACCAACTTTCATAGGACTTCTCCTTTCTTTACCAAAAACGCTTTTTATTTTTTCTATTTTTTGAATCTTCTTTATTGTTTGTGTTATTTTCTGTATTAGTATCAGAATTTTCTTCTTCGTTTAATTCAGCAATTTTAAGCTGTCCGTTTTCTGTTCTGTTGAAGGTGTTTGATATGAAAAATACTTCTTCTTTAGTTTCTTTAATTTCTTCTGTACTGTTGTCTTTGACTGCTTCGATAGGTTCTTTTGTAAGTTTTTCTGCAGGCCTTGTTTCTGCTTTTTTATCTTCCTGCTCTGCCCATTCAGGTATATATTCAGTGATTGGTACAGGCTTGATTTCTTTTGAAAGAGGATGCTTTGTGTAGTCCATTTTTTCTACCATTAGAGGTTTTTGGCCTCTCAATATCACTATTGCGTTTCTGTGTTCCAGCCTTAATATTTCATCTGGAGTGAGAAGAGGCCTTTTTTGTGTGCTTATTGATATGTCTCCAAAGTCAAACAGTCCTTCAAAGCCTGCATGTTTCCTGTGTGACCTTGCTTCAACCGTTGCCTGTCCAAGTAAATCTGATACAAACTGAGCTGTTGCTACGTCCGTACAGCCTAAAAAAAGTCTTGTGTCGCAGTTTCCTATTATCTCCTGCCATGCGTCATTCGGGTACCTGTTTTTGAGCTGGGATATGTTCTGGAATACTACGCTTGAGTGTATGCCTCTTGAGCGCATTGTGCTTATTTTCTTTGTAAAGTCAGGTATAGCGCCTATGTTGGGGAATTCGTCCAGAAGAAAGTATACGTTCGGGTTCAGTGTTCCTCCGTTCATGTCAGCGTATCTTGTGAGTTTTATAAATAGGAATGAGAAAAATAGACCTGCTAGGAAGTCAAATGTAGAGTCTGTGTCGCTTGAGATGCAGAAGTATGCACATTTTTCTTTGCCCGGAAATTCTAAGTCTATGTCGCTTGTTTCTGTTATTTTCTGTACCAGTTTGTTCTGAAAAACTTGGAGCCTTGTACCTAAACCTATTATGACTCCCGTTCTAACCTGTTCATTGGCCTGCGCATATATGTTATAAGGCATTTTTGCAGGATGGCCGTTGGGTAAAGTTTTAAAAACAGAGTCTACTGCTTTTGGCTCTGCGCTTGCTAAGAGCGAATATACGCTTGCAATGTTTCTCTCGTGCTCCGGATATTCCATTGCTACGTACAGTGCAAGTGCCTTTAACAGGTTCTGCTCTGCCCTGTCCCAGAAAGGATCGCCCGATTTTGTTGACGCAACCTTTGTATTGCTTATGATTACTTCCACAAAAAGCTGTGCGTCTATGTCGTCCTGTATGGTTTCAATTGGGTTCCATCTGTCAGAGTGCTTCATGTTCACAAGATTGAAGACTTTTACAGTATATCCTCTGTTTTTTAGAAACTCTGCCATGTCTCTGAATATTTCTCCTT
Source organism: Thermoanaerobacter sp. CM-CNRG TB177 (assembly GCF_018588165.1). Taxonomy (NCBI): domain Bacteria; kingdom Bacillati; phylum Bacillota; class Clostridia; order Thermoanaerobacterales; family Thermoanaerobacteraceae; genus Thermoanaerobacter; species Thermoanaerobacter sp. CM-CNRG TB177. The sequence goes on along the minus strand of NZ_JAFCAC010000093.1, from coordinate 8,716 downwards.
TGGGGTCTGTTATTACCATGCTTTGCCCTTCTTTTGCTAGCTGCAATATGTTTGTCCTTATATATGCCCTTGACTTCATTGAGCCGGGAGATCCGAATATTGCTACGTTTCTGTTTAAGAAGCTGTCAGGTGGCAGTGTAACTACCTTGTTCCCTATTCTGCCCAGTATTAAGCCTTTGTTTGTGCCTATGCCCAGTATTTTCTTCGCTTCCTGTACTGTCATCCAGTTTGCTGTTCCGTGTGTTCCGTCATCTTTCAGGTATTTTACCCCGTGTGCTCTGTAGTCCGTTGCTCTAGCAAGTATTACTAATACTGCTATTGCTGGTATGGAGATTAGCAGGAAGATAAGATAAGCCTTTAATACTGTTGGGTTTGTAAGCTCTTTTAGGCTTAATAGTGGATTTGCGTACATCTGCTTTATGGGAGTGAAGTCTATTTTTGTGTTAGTTTGCGGGTTTAGCTGTGAGAGAAGTTGGAATGTTTTGATTGCAGGCACAAAAAGCCATGCTGTGAGAAAAAGGTATAGCAGGAATGTTATTAAGCCTAGTAAAATTTTGGCTGTGGTGCTTTGTGGGCCTTCATTGGAAAAAGAAAAGCCTTTAAAGTCCATTTTATCAGCTCCTTTTTTGTGGTTTTATGGGTATAAAAAAAGACAGGCTTTGAGCCTGCTTATAGTAAATTTCTTTGTAATTAATTACATGTATATTCATGTATTATTTTAGCTCCCGGATTATTGTTTTTGATTGTATTAATGGCATTAAGCTGGAGAGGATCGCTGTAATTTATTTTGTTGTTATGTAAATCAAGTACTATTAGATTAGTTAAACCTTTTATTGGAGTTATATCGCTTATTTGATTACTATATAAATAGAGCCCTCGTAAATTAGTTAGATCTTTTAATGAACTTATATCGTCTATTTGATTATTATTAATTTCGAGGTATATTAGCTTAGTTAAATTTTTTAGTGGAGTTATATCACTTATTTGATTTTCAGCTAAACCAAGCGTTTTTAACTCAGTCAAATTTTCTAGTGGTTTGATATTACTTATTTGATTGTGAGTTAAATTAAGTAGTCGTAGCTTCGTTAAATCTTGCAATGGACTTATATCGCTTATTTCGTTGTACCCTAACCCAAGCATCTTTAGGTTAGCTAGAGTTTTTAGTGAACTTATATCGCTTATTTGATTGTGACTTAACTCAAGACCTTGTAATTTGTTTAAATTTTTTAACGGAGTTATATCGCTTATTTGATTGTTAGTTAAATAAAGATATGTCAGATTTTTTGCATATTCTAATCCCGTAAGATTTGATATGCCTTTATTCTCTGCTTCTAATTTAGTTAATTTTAACATATCATTTAATGTTATATCACCAGTCGATTTATTTAAAGCTAATCTTATTGCTTCTTGAAGATTTAAATCAGGTATATTAATGATTGTATTTGATGAAGACTGTAGTGTTGAATTGGGTTCAGGTTGTGGAATAGCTTGTAATTGCAAACTACTAAGTGATCTACTTAGCATAACAACTGTTTCTGCTCTTGTTGTAAAACTTTTGGGATTTATTTTGTTATCCGAATCTCCTTTTATTAATCCAAAAGCTACTGCTGTATTCACAGCATCTTTAGCCCAATCTGAAACATTATTTACATCATTGAAATTTGAAAGATAATTTAATGAAAAAGTTGAAACAGCAGGAATTTTCTTCAGCGTTACAAGAAGCCTTACAATAATTGATATTGCTTCTTCTCTTGTTATTGGTACGTTAGGTCTAAAAGTATTATCATTGTATCCTGAAATAATATTTGCTGCCTTTGCTTTTTGAACTTCCACGTAAAACCAATTTGTTGGTTTTACATCTTTAAAGTTTATATTTGCCGTTTGTGTTAAATTGAAAGCTCGATTGACAAATGTAACGAATTCTACTCTTGTTACAAAATTATTTGGTCTGAACGTACCATCTTCATACCCTGAAGCTAAGCCTTTTGATACCCAATCATTTATTTCTTTTTCCGCCCAATGCCCTTTAATATCCGTAAATTGCTTAGTTGTTGTGTCTGTTGAATTGGCTAAAACACTTGTTGAAATATTTGAGATTAGCATTAATATTGTAGTAATTAATACTAGCATTTTTAAAAATTGTTTTTTCATTAAACTTCCCCCTTTTAATACCAAATTTTGGATTCTCGTAGAATTCTAAATTTTTTTAGATTAAAGAATTTTGTTGTATATTTTTAAAGAAATTCTTTCGTTTTAGGTAAATAATTCTACATTTATTCCTAAAATTCTGCTTATACTTTGGTCAAAAATTTCAATACAAAAATTTTTGAATTTGTTTTTATATCTATTTTTCTTTTCTAAAAAAGCGTTTTAAATCCAATTTTAAATTCAATCGGTCCATTATTTATAATTTCTTCTATAACATCATGATATTTCCCTTCTAGATATAAATATTTTAAGATGGTGTAAATTTTTGATTTGTCTAGCCTAGTTCTGCTTTCAAGTGACCAATAATCAATTTTTGAGTTATCAATTTCATTATCCCATTTTTTAAGAATATTTTCTATTCCTTCTATTTCTTTATTACCAATAACATTGGAGTTTATTTCATTTATTTTTTTATCTACTACAGGTTCTATCATGTTTTGCAATCCAAAAATTTCTCCATCAGTTATATCATGACACATGCTGGGATCTATTTTCTTTTTAATTTGATATATTTCGCCTAGTAGTTTTGCTATTAAATATTTATTCTCAATTTTGGAATACCCCCTTTTAAAGATATTTATATCTCTTATTTCTGCATAATTATTTTTTAAGATCCTTTTTTATATCTTCCTGATTTTTATTTATACCGATATAGTCATAATAAAAATTTCGTATACCTAATTTACCTGTATAATTTATCCTTACCTGTTCCTGGTGCGAGGCAGTCAGGTAGCCTGGTGTCTTTGACAACAATTTACTAACGAGATATAACTATTTCTTGTGCAGTTGAATTCCAGTGTACATTGTACCCGAAGGCACCTAAAAAGTACCTTATTGGAACCTCGATCCGCCTATTTATCTCAAGAGGCTTTACATCCATCTGATAAGGTATTCCGTCAACCGTATAGACATTGCTTCCAAGAGTGAATACAATCGTATGGTTGTCGTAATTGAAAGTAGCAGTGTCGTTTTTGGAATTCCATATTATATCATTTAAAAAATTCTTTATCATTTCTTTTTCATCTTTGTCAACAATGAATGTAATTTTCTTATTATTCGGTTTTAAAGTAATTACAAGGTACTTATCTGTAAAACTATAGCTATCAATATCATCCCACGTGTGAAATACTCCCCAGTGCATTATACCTTTTTCGTTAATTCCGTTTGGCATTAGTGAACGAACCAAATAAGCTATCCCGGCTATAAAAGCCATTGCAAGAAGTTTTGTATGTAATGTATCCTTTAAGTTAGTATTAGCACTTGCTACTATTAAAATGACATATACACTTATTGCTAACGCCAAGAAATTATTATTAGTTTTGATATTCCATTTTGTTTGTCCAAAATGTTTTTTAGCTTTAAATACATCGTATATATCCCATATCGTAGCAAAAATTACAAGTACCAAAAGAACAGAAAAAAACTTTTGTAAGATTTTTTCTCTTTCCAGAAGTCCTATAATTATTGCCAAAGCAAATATAAACGTTGCAATTATAACCTTCTTGTTTTTATTCATTTATAAAAATAATCCCCTTTCTATTAGAAGTATTTTAATCACATCTTAAAAACTTCCTTTATTTTTGTAATGTAAATTAATAAAAGGATCTGTAAATTTTTATATCTATGCACAATGAAACAGTAACATACAGTTCTTTTCATTTTATATTTCCTTTGTTTCCCCTGTTTTTTAACCTGAATCTGATATTTCTTTCATTAAGCTTTCTTTTGCAAAATTAATTATCTCTTCTTCATTTTTCCCGTTATCAGGATATGTACATATGCAAAAATACCACTTACCCGGCAGCTCACTTTTAATTTTCTTTCTTACAACCGCTGCGCCATCAGCTCCTGTAACAGGAAGAATTAAAGCCAGCGTATTTTTATCAACCTCAAATACTGTATCTATGTCACGAAGTTTGTTCTTTAGCTGATCTGCTATTTTTAAAATTTCAATTTTGATTTCCCCGTTGTATTGTGCCAACACTAAAGAAAGATTTTCATTGCCTCTTTTGGCCCGATTTATTTCTTTTTTCAGCAGCTCTTTAAGTTCCGGATAGTGATCTTCTTCTTTAACATATCCTATTAGCTTTACTACACGTTTTACAAGCTCAGCTGCTTTAAAGGGTTTAATGAGATATTCTACTGCACCAGCTTCTACTGCCTGTCTAATTGAAGGTGCTGTAGCATCTGCGCTCAATATCATTACCGGGATGCCTCTGTATTTTTCTTCTGACTTTAATTTCCTTATGAATTCAAAACCATTCTGATTCGGCAGATTAATGTCTACAATTACTAAATCAAATAATTCTTCTCTATTTTTTACTTTCAATATTGCTTCTTCAGCGGTAGCTGCAGCTTCAACGTTATATCCTTCTGCCTCTAATATATTTTTAGCCATAAGCCGTATTAATACAGAATCATCTACTACTAGAATATTCTTTTTATTTTCCCTTTCCTCCATAGTTCTTTTAGTGAGGCTCTATTACAAGCCTCTCTTTTTATCCTCCTCCCACTTTATATTTTATTTCCATTTTTTTATTCGCTCTTTACACAATTTCTTCCTTCACCCTTTGCTTCATAAAGCATGTTGTCTACCCGAATAAGAACTGTGTCAATAGTATCGGTGTCACTGTATTCAGTTACTCCAAAGCTTGCTGTTACATCCCCTATTCCTTGCAATTCCATTGTACTTATTTGTTCTCTTAGTTCCTCAGCCAGTTCAACTGCATTATTCAAGGAAGTTTCAGGCAAAAGGATTATAAATTCTTCTCCTCCCCAGCGCGCAAAATAATCTGTTTTTCGTATCCTTCCCTTTACTGTATCGGCAACACTTCTAAGAACAATATCTCCTGCTGCATGACCGAAACGGTCATTTATGTTTTTGAAGTGATCTAAGTCAAACATAACAAGTGAAAAGGGCTTTTTATTCCTTTTTGTTCGCTCTATTTCCTGCTCCAGCATCTGCATGAAAAAACGCCTGTTGTAGATATTTGTAAGAGGATCGGTAATGGACTGGCGGTAAAGGAGTTCCTCAAATCTCTTGCGCTCGCTTATGTCGCGAATTATGCCTATTGCATGCCATGCATCTTTAATTTTTACAGCAGAAAGTGAAAGTTCTACATCAATTTCATAGCCGTTTTTGTGCCTTGTCTTCATCTCAACAGTCTTGCCTACAACACTTCCTTTTTCGGTTGAACGGAATCTTTTAAATGCTTCTCTATATGCTTCGTACAGCCGCATATCTTGTATCATAAACATGTGCAAATCTTTACCTATTATTTCTTCTTTTGAATATCCAAGTATGCGTTCTGCTGCAGGGTTCCAGAAGGTTACTTTACCGTTATCGTCAATCATAATAATGGCATCTCCTGCATACTCCATTATAGTGCTTAAAATCTCATTCCTTTCCTTCAGTTCTTTTTCCATTTCTCGACGTTCTGTTATATCAATCACAAGTGCCACAAATACTTTTTCTTTATCAAATTCTACAAGTTCTAAATGGATTTCTACTGGATATAAAGAACCGTCTTTTCTGCGGTGCATTGCGTCAAAGATAAGCTGCTTCTGTTCACCTTTTAAAAGGGGCTCAAGAAGTTCTTTAAAGCTTTGCAAGGTAAATTCTGGCTTTAAGTCAACAGGAGTCATTTCTTTAAGCTCTTCTCCAGTATATCCCAAATTTTCCCTTGCTCCACGGTTTACTGCGATGAATTTTAGTGTCTGTGGATAGAATATGTAAATTTCATTGAGGGAGTCTTCAAAAAGATTTTTATAAAATTCAAGCTCTCTCTTTGCTTTCCACTGTTCGGTGATGTCAAAGACAATCAGATGCATCAGTGTTTTTCCTTGATAATCTACAGGGGATGAATATATTTCTACTAATTTCTCTTCTCCGTTGGCTAACCGCTGGAAGCAAATGCAGGGATTACAGCCCTTCTTTAAAGCTTCCGAACACTTCTGACCACCATCTATAGTAGTAGAAACGCCAATAACAGCTTCTATGTCCATCTGCAGCATAGTTTCTCTGGAATAACCGTAGAAATTACAGGCAGCTTTGTTAGCATCAATGATGCGTCCGGCTTGTGGATCAATAAGTATCATTGCTATGTCATGATTTTCAAACATATTGCGGAACAGCTCTTCTCTCTTTTTTAGCTGCATTTTAGCCTCATAGAGCTTAAAGGCCATTTCTATTTGAGATATGAGTACATACTCATCTACACCCTTAAGAACATACCCGTAAGCTGAAACTGACTTTATTTTTTCCATTATTTCTTTACTGGCATTGGCAGTGAGAAATAGAATCGGGATATCTTTATGCTGCTGAATTATTCTTGCTGCATCTATCCCATCGATTGCTCCTTTAAGTTCTATGTCCATAAGAATTAAGTCCGGGCTTTTGATGTTATTTAGTGCTTTTTCAACAGCCTCTTCGCCTGATGTGACTATCTCTGTTTCGTATCCGTATTTGGCTAGGATATCTGCTGTTATTTGCGCATTAAGTTTACTATCCTCTACAATCAAAACTTTTTTTGGATAGTGAACATTCATTAGTTGGTACCTCCCAGCTTGTTTGCAAGTATCTTTAAAAAATTGTTTATGATTTTTATTTTCCAAAGTACTATTGTACTCTTATCACTTGAAAAGTACAATAAAATTTTCCTGTCATAGTATTTATTTTCACCCAGTTAAAAAGTCTGCCACCTTTTTATATGTCCCACTTTCATCCTTGAATATCCGGTTTCTCCATCTTAAGTCTTTTTGGGCTCTTCCATTTGCCAGCCCCAGCTAAACTTCCAAAAAGTCCTTTTGGAGCCGTCCACACCACAGTAAGCGCACCAAATGCAAAGAGAAATATAAAATACCAGGGAACCCAGAAAAGTGTTTTCCATAAGTTTCTGTCGTAGTCATAATTCAAAAAGGCAGCAACCGACATCTGCACCACCCCTGCAACCGAGAGAAGTGCCCCATACCAGGCTGGAATTGGACTAATTCCCAGAGGATAATGGAAAAACATATTGCTTATAGCCCACAAAAGTGTGCCAAAGACAAAACAAAATGCCCATAAGTATCCCAGTACAAAGTCAAAATAGACAGGATAAAGATAGCGCCAGTGCCAGCTTTTAAAAATATCTTTATGAGTTCGCAGCAAATGCCAGCCTCCAAGTGCCCAGCGCTTGCGCTGCTTCCAGTATTCTTTCAATGTCGCTGGAGACTGTATTAAAGCTACTGCCTGAGGCACAAACCAAACTTCATAGAAACGCTTTTGCATCTTCCAAGTAATATCAATATCTTCAGTCGCAGTATATGGTGAAAAACCGCCAACTTCCTTCAAAACTTCTGTTCGAAATGCTACAACACATCCTGATACAGTTAACACCCTTCCCAGCACTCTCTGAGATCTTTTTATAAGTCCAATAATAGAGGAAAATTCAGCCGCCTGCAGCTTTTCAATAAGATTTTTCCTGTTGACAGATATAGGATTGCCAGTGACTGCTCCGAGTCTTGGCTGTTTTAAAAAGGGATAAACCAGGTACTTCAGTGTATCTGGTAAAAGAATTGTATCAGCATCTATTACCACGGTAATAGATGTTGTTACCGCAACTGACAGGGCAATATTTAAAGCATTGGCCTTTCCCTGATTTTCAGAAAGTCGCAGGAGATGAAAATTGGGATTTAAACCAACAAATCTTCTAATAATACTCGCTGTATTATCGGTGGATGCATCATCTATAAATACTACTCTGTAATCCGGGTAATCCAAAAATTGTAGAGCCGTGCATGTCGCTGCAATACTTACCTCTTCATTATGGCAGGGCACAAGAATAGTGACTGACGGCCAATTTTCCGGCCATTGACTGGGTTTCCTTGAATAACTTTTCTCACGCCTCCACCAGAAATATATCCCTGCAGATGTCCAGATTATGCTCATTGCAAGAGGATAAGTAAATACATACCATCCCATGACTTCCCATATTGTCATTTGCTTTCCTCCTCTTTAGGTATGTATTCAGAAATTTCATGAATAAAGTCCCAGTACAGGCTTTCCTCTGCTATTCTTTTTATAACTTCTGGTGTAATTTCTTCACCTTCAGAAATAACAACATCTCCACTTGGAGTGCAAAAATTCTTTTTCATAATCAACGAAGGAAAGGAGGTTAAATAATCCTTTCCTTTTACAGAAGCAAAACTTCCAAACAGGCTTTCATTGGTCTCCCGATGTATGCACTTTTCTCTAATGATCTTTTCTATATCTGTAGATTCTAAAGCAAGTTCTTTCCATGCTAATATCGGCGCTTCAAAAACCGGCATTTTTAATTTTCTTTTGTTTTTCCTGTAATGCCTGTAATAATGATACTGGGCCCATACAAGCATAATTATCCAAATAATAACAGCCCACCCAAGAGACAAAACAAAAGCAAAGGCTGTGGAATACACAGTCTGCGGTATAAAAAGATTTGGTTCTATAATAAATGTTGGGGTGGATAAAAAACATCTCATAAAAAAGTAG
>NZ_JAFCAC010000092.1:0-1219 GCF_018588165.1 Thermoanaerobacter sp. CM-CNRG TB177 | reverse complement strand
TAAAGGAGGAAAAAAGGATGGCGAAGCAAAAATTTGAGAGGACGAAACCGCATGTAAATGTAGGGACGATAGGGCACGTAGACCATGGTAAGACGACATTGACAGCGGCGATAACGATGGTATTATCGAATGCGGGGTTAGCAGAGAAGAAAGGATATGACGAGATAGACAAGGCACCGGAGGAGAGAGCAAGGGGAATAACAATAAACACGACTCACGTAGAATATGAGACAGAGAAGAGGCACTATGCGCATGTAGACTGTCCAGGTCACGCGGACTACGTAAAGAACATGATAACAGGTGCAGCACAGATGGACGGAGCGATATTGGTAGTATCAGCAGCAGACGGTCCGATGCCACAGACGAGGGAGCACATATTATTAGCGAGGCAGGTAGGGGTGCCATATATAGTAGTATTTTTAAACAAGGCAGACATGGTAGACGATGCAGAATTAATAGAGCTGGTAGAGATGGAAGTAAGGGAGTTATTAAACGAATATGAATTTCCTGGGGATGACACACCGATAGTAGTAGGTTCAGCATTAAAGGCATTAGAATGTGGATGTGGCAAGAGAGAATGCGAATGGTGCGGGAAGATATGGCAGTTAATGGATGTAGTAGACGAATATATACCGACACCGGAGAGGGACATAGACAAGCCATTTTTAATGCCAGTAGAGGACATATTTACAATAACGGGAAGAGGGACAGTTGCGACAGGGAGAGTAGAGAGAGGCAAAGTAAAAGTAGGGGACGAAGTAGAGATAATAGGGCTTACGACAGAATCTAAGAAGACAGTAGTGACAGGGGTAGAGATGTTCAGGAAGACGATGGACGAAGCGCAAGCAGGGGACAACATAGGAGTGTTATTAAGAGGGATACAGAGGGACGAAGTAGAGAGAGGGCAAGTATTGGCGAAGCCAGGGACGATAAAGCCGCACATGAAATTTGAGGGGCAGGTATACGTATTGACGAAGGAAGAAGGAGGAAGGCATACACCATTTTTCAATGGATACAGGCCACAATTTTACTTTAGGACGACAGACGTAACAGGGACGATACAGTTACCAGAGGGAGTAGAGATGGTGATGCCGGGGGACCACGTAACGATAAAAGTAGAGTTAATAACACCGATAGCGATGGAAGAAGGTTTGAAGTTTGCTATAAGAGAAGGCGGCCGTACAGTAGGTGCTGGCGTCGTGTCAGCTATCATAGAGTA
>NZ_JAFCAC010000091.1:0-504 GCF_018588165.1 Thermoanaerobacter sp. CM-CNRG TB177 | reverse complement strand
TATTATTTTTTATGTTATTTAATCCAAGTTCTTCTAAATTGTTTAATAGCTTAATATAGTTACTCACATTTTCACTTACCTATGCAATAATTTATCTAATTCATTAAGATTATTTGTACATATTTGTTCAATATCTTCTCTATTTTTGATGAGATTTTCCATTAATTCTCTATAATGAGATTCATGATAGTTTACCTTTTTTATCACACTTAATATATGGACAGATATCAAATCTGTGTTAAAATATATATGTAACTCATTTTCTACTGTTTTAAGAGTTACAGTTTTGTTTATATATTTTGGAGGGACTGAGTATCTACTCCCCTTGTAATATATCATAGAATCTTTATGGACAGTTGCTTTTTGCTCGAAGTTCATATAACTTTCTATGATATCATTACTTGGTAGCGGAGATAGATACTCCTTCTCTTTTTGGAATAATATTATCGTTTGTATTCCTGTTGATTGATTTGTGGATTGATTAACTTTTTTGTTTATTTCATC
>NZ_JAFCAC010000090.1:0-732 GCF_018588165.1 Thermoanaerobacter sp. CM-CNRG TB177 | reverse complement strand
AATAATATAGATACGTACTTAAACCTGATTAAATCAGGAGAAAAAAGTGTTATAGATGCTCTATATGAACTAAGCAATTTAGAAATAAAATCAAAACAAGAAAAAGCAATACTTGCATGTGTTAAAGTAGCAAACTTCCCTTTTTTAAAAGAACTTGATGATTTTGATTTTGAATTTCAACCAAGCATAAACAAACAAGAAATTCTTGATTTAAAAAGCTTAAGATTTGTAGAAAATAACGGAAATATATTGTTTGTAGGAACCCCTGGGGTAGGCAAGACACATCTTGCCACCGCCATAGGGATAGAATGTGCTAAGCACAGATATTCTACCTATTCATTCATTTTCAAGAATTAATGTCTCAATTAAAAAAGGCATTAGCAGAAAACCGTTTAGAGATCCGATTAAAACATTTTTCAAAGTATAAAGTGTTAATAATAGACGAAGTAGGATATTTACCAATAGACACAGATGCTTCAAATATATTTTTTCAGCTAATATCTAAAAGGTATGAAAAGCATAGTACTATTATTACAACTAATATGCCCTTTTCTAATTGGGCAGAAGTATTTGGATCAGCAACATTAGCCAATGCAATATTGGATAGATTACTTCATCATTCGCATGTTATATCAATAAAAGGGCCTTCATATAGATTAAAGTCAAAAGTTGAATATTTTAACAGTTCTTCGAATGCATCTTAGTACATTTTTTGTACAAAATTATATTCCA
>NZ_JAFCAC010000089.1:0-1982 GCF_018588165.1 Thermoanaerobacter sp. CM-CNRG TB177 | reverse complement strand
TACATCCATACCCCATTTTCCTGCTTCATCACCTACTGAAATTTTACACTATCTTTTTTAATACAAAGAAGGAATTTAAACGTTTTAATAGAATTTATAATATAAAACCACTTAGTTGCATAATAACATATACTATATAGTAAAAATCGCCAAATAAGAATATCATTTTGTGTTATATCTTTGCCTTGGAAAGAATTAGGATTTATAGTAGAGGAAAAGAAACTATATTTTAGTTTAAAATAAAATCCCTCAAAAGAGGGATTTTATTTTGCTAATTCATATATAGCGTGAGCATAAATTTTTGCATTTAATATCAAATCTTCAATTTCTATATATTCATCCGCTTGATGTGCTAACTCTGGCTTGCCTGGGAAAACAGGCCCAAAAGCCACTGTGTTAGGCATCTCTTTCGCGTAAGTTCCTCCACCTATTGCTAAAAGCTCTGCCTTCTGTCCTGTCTGTTCTTCATAAACCTTGCTCAAAGTTTTTATCAAAGGATGGGCTGGTGGGAAATACAAAGGTGGCTGATGGAGCATGTCTTCTATTCTCATTCCATTAGTTTTGATTTTATTCTCAAAAATATTCATCCAATCCTCATATTTATATTTTACAGGATACCTGATATTTAAACCTAATACTCCTTTGCTTTCATCTAATTGAATTGTACCAACGTTAAAAGTCAATTCTCCTGTTTCATCTTTTAAGTATATTCCAAAAGTTTTTCCGTTTGTTTCTATTCCAATATTTGTAGCGAAGAAATGTATAAAATCTTTGACATCGCTATCTTCTAAATCGATTCTGTCAAGGAAGAGAAATAGCTGCATTATAGCATTTTTCCCTAAGTGTGGAAGGCTGCCATGAGCCGAAACCCCTACTGATTTGATTACAAGCATTTCGTCTTTTTCTTCAGCCTTCAAATTGTAACCCGTCTCTTTTACGAAAGCTTCTAGCTTATCTTGAATTTCTTTCTTCTTATTTGCCTCTTTTACCTTTAATCCAGCTTCACAAAAGCCTGGCACTACATTAGGCCTTTCTCCACCTTTGATGTATTTTATAACTATATTGCTGGGCTTTTTATTAAAGTCTTTTACTACATTAAACATTGTTATTCCCTTTTCTGCATATATGATGGGATATTGAGCATCAGGAGTAAAGCCCATTGTAGGCGCTTCATCGTGTTTTAAATAATAAGGAATTTCATGAGAACCAGTCTCTTCATTTGTACCAAATAAAATCCTCACTCTTCTGGAAAGTTCTAATCCTGCATCTTTTATAGCTTTTAAGCCATATAAAGCAGCGATTATCGGTCCCTTATCATCTACAGTACCTCTTCCATATATCTTTCCATCATGGATTTCAGCACCATAAGGTGGATAAGTCCACCCATCACCTTCTGGAACCACATCTAAATGTCCCAAAACTCCTATCATTTCTTCTCCTTCGCCGTATTCTGCATACCCTACATAGCCATCCACATTTTTAGTTTTTAAGCCTAAACTTTGTGCAATCTCTAAAGCTTTGTCCAATGCCTTAGCAATACCTTCTCCATAAGGCATTCCTGGTTTCGGTTCATCTTGTACGCTTTTTATCCTGACCAACTCTTGAACTGATTTTATAATGTCATCTCTCATATTGTCTATGTAGGAATTTAAATCCATAAAAATCCCCCCAATACTTTGGTAATCACACCTTCTATTATATGCTTTCATTTAAATGTTTTCAATATGTTTTCACCTTTTTGTAATTTCTTCTTCAATCACTCCTCCAGAATATACTTTGAATTCATCTATTCAAATAGTAAGAACCACCATAGCAACAATCTTCCATGTATTTGATTTGGTACCAATATCGTACTAGTTTTTTTGCTTTAACTCTCTTTTTTATCTTGCTGTATTTAATTATACAATGAGCCAACTTTTGTCTTATTAGGTTTTTGAAAATTTTTTGTTGACCTAATATTTCCTATATGCTAATATAGGAAT
>NZ_JAFCAC010000088.1:0-15839 GCF_018588165.1 Thermoanaerobacter sp. CM-CNRG TB177 | reverse complement strand
CATTGTACCAGAAAGGATTGAAGTCCTCAACTTTCATTTAAGTTTACAAAACGGAGTATATTATAAGGAGGTATTTTATGACTGAAGTTATTATAAACACCGATATAAGGAAAGGTAGAATAGATAGAAATATTTATGGTCATTTTGCTGAACATTTGGGAAGATGTATATATGGTGGTTTTTGGGTTGGAAAGGACTCAGAAATACCTAATATAAATGGAATTCGCAAGGATGTAGTTGAAGCTTTAAAAGAAATAAAAATTCCCGTTTTAAGATGGCCTGGTGGATGTTTTGCTGATGAATATCACTGGAAAGATGGAATAGGCCCTTATGAATTGCGCCCTAAGAGAGTCAATGTACATTGGGGAGGGGTGATAGAAAACAATCATTTTGGGACTCATGAGTTTTTTGAGTTGTGTGAACTTTTGGGGGCAGAGCCATATATCTCAGGTAATGTAGGAAGTGGGACAATACAAGAAATGAGAGAATGGATAGAATATATAACCTTTGATGGAGAATCTACTCTGGCAAATTTAAGAGCGGCTAATGGAAGGAAAAAGCCATGGAAACTAAGATATTTTGGCATAGGAAATGAAAATTGGGGCTGTGGAGGAAACATGCGCCCTGAATACTATGCTGACCTTTATCGCAGGTATTCAACTTATGTGAGAGACTTTAGTGGAAATAAGATTTTTAAAATAGCTTGTGGAGCTAATGTTGATGACTACAACTGGACAGAGGTACTTATGAGAGAAGCGGGAAGATTTATGGATGGACTAAGCTTACATTATTATACTATTCCAGGTGATTTCTGGCTAGGAAAAGGTTCAGCTACTAATTTTGATGAAGGCGAATGGTTTATAACGCTGAAGAAAGCTTTACGCATAGATGAACTTATTACAAGGCATTCGGTCATTATGGATAGATATGATCCTGAAAAACGAGTGGCTCTAGTGGTGGATGAATGGGGTACATGGTATGATGTGGAACCTGGAACGAATCCTGCGTTTCTTTATCAGCAAAATACAATACGAGATGCCTTAGTTGCTGCAATACATTTTAATATATTCCACAAACACTGTGATAGAGTTAGAATGGCAAATATTGCTCAAACTATTAACGTACTGCAGGCGGTTATTCATACTGAAGGTTCAAAGATGGTGCTTACTCCAACCTATCATGTGTTCAATATGTACAAAGTTCATCAAGATGCAGAATTATTGGATTTAAATATAAAATCGCCTGGATATGGATATGCAGGTGAAAGTATTCCTCAAGTAACTGCAACGTCTTCGGTGGATAAGGAGGGGAAAATACATATTTCATTGTGTAATCTAAGTCCAAAAGAACCTGCAATTATTGAGTGTGAGCTTAGAGGAGAAAAGAAAACTAGCGTAACAGGAACAATATTGACTGCTGAGGAAATGAATGCTCATAACACATTTGAAAATCCCAATAAGGTAGTGCCACAACATTTTGACGGAGCAAGTATAACAGATAATAAAATTAAAGTATTACTTCCAGCGATGTCAGTGGTTGCATTAGAAGTGGTATAAAGGAGAGGAGAAAATTGTTATGGCTATTCCTTTGCATGGAGCAAGATTAGTTAAGTTGATTAGAAAAGATAAAATAAATCGTAATTTAGGAGGAGAGGATAACCAATGAATAAAAAAGTAAAAATGATTTTAGACAAGGATTTTAAGATTGGTGAAGTGGATGAGAGAATTTATGGTTCTTTTATTGAACATTTAGGACGTGCTGTTTATGGTGGCATTTATGAACCAGACCATCCGGAGGCAGATGAAATGGGATTTCGCAAAGATGTAATAGAGTTGGTTAAAGAATTAAAGGTACCGATTGTTCGCTATCCTGGTGGAAATTTTGTTTCTGGTTATAATTGGGAGGATGGAATAGGTCCACGTGAGCTTAGGCCTAAACGTCTTGAATTGGCGTGGAGGTCAATTGAAACAAATGAAATAGGTATTAACGAATTTGTTGAATGGGCAAAGAGAGTCAATACAGAAGTAATGATGGCTATAAATTTAGGGACACGTGGAATAGATGCGGCTCGTAATATTGTAGAGTATTGTAATATGCCAGAAGGAACATACTGGAGCGATTTAAGAAAATCCCATGGCTATAGAGAACCACATAAAATTAAAGTATGGAACTTAGGTAATGAAATGGATGGACCGTGGCAAATAGGTCAAAAAACTGCTGATGAATATGGACGTCTTGCTAAAGAAGCTGCAAAAGTTATGAAAGCTGTAGATCCTTCCATTGAATTGGCTGTGTGTGGAAGTTCGAATAGCAGCATGCCTACATTTGGTCAATGGGAAGCAACTGTTCTTGAGCATACTTATGATTATGTGGACTACATTTCAGTTCATACTTACTACGGCAATGAAGAAAATGACATAGGTAATTTTTTGGCGAAATCATTAGATATGGATGAAATAATCAAAACAGTCATAGCAACAGCTGACTATGTAAAAGGTAAAAAGAGAAGTAAAAAGACTATTAATATTTCTTTTGATGAATGGAATGTTTGGTATCATTCTAGAGAAGCTGATAAAAAAATAGTGCCTTGGTCTGTAGCTCCACCACTTTTGGAAGATATATATACATTCGAAGATGCCCTTCTTGTGGGATGTATGCTCATAACATTGTTAAAACATGCAGATCGTGTAAAAATAGCTTGCTTAGCACAACTTGTTAATGTGATTGCACCTATCATGACAGAAAAAAGAGGAAAAGCGTGGCGGCAGACAATTTACTATCCATATAGACATGCGTCACTTTATGGCAGAGGATATGTATTAAATGCTGTTATTGATACTCCAACTTACAATAGCAAAGATTTCTGTGATGTTCCCATTTTGGAAGCTACTGCTGTAATGGATGAAAACAATAATAAACTTACAATATTTGCAGTGAATAGAGACCAACAAGATTCGTTGTTATTGGAGAGTGAGATAAAAGGTTTTGAAGATTATAAAATTGTAGAACATATTGTACTAGAAAATGAAGATTTAAAAGCTACCAATACCAAGGAAAATCCGCTTAATGTGGTACCCCATAATAATGGTAATGCTGTGATTGAAGATGGAATACTAAAAGCAATTTTACCTAAGTTATCGTGGAATGTTATTAGATTGGCAAAGAGAAATTAATATTATATAGGAGACTGGCAAAAAACAGAATTTTTTACCAGTCTCCATATTGCTTGTTTAGCTTGGTAATATAGGATAAAACTTAAAAAAGAGGGTGGGATGAATATGCATGTTATAAAAAGAGCACAATTACAACCAATTCCTTTGAAGCAAGTAAAAATTAGCGGGGGTTTCTGGTCAAAATATACAAAATTGATTAAAGAAGTGACGATACCCTATCAATGGGAGGTGCTAAACGATCGCGTACCTGGTGTTGTACTCAGTCATGCCATTAAAAATTTCTACATTGCGGCAGGTGAAATGGAAGGTGAATTTGCAGGCATGGTATTTCAAGATAGCGACGTGTATAAGTGGTTAGAGGCGGTAAGCTATAGTCTTGCTGTTTATCCTGACCCTGAGTTAGAAAAGATTGCTGATGAAGTGATAGATTTAATTGCCAGAGCACAGCAGAGCGACGGGTATTTAAATACATATTTTATCATCAAAAAACCTGATAAAAAATGGACAAATTTAAGAGATAATCATGAACTTTATTGTGCAGGGCATTTAATAGAAGCTGCTGTGGCCTATTATAAGGCGACAGGCAAGAGAAAGCTGTTGGATGTAGCATGCCGGTTTGCCGATCATATAGACTCTGTCTTTGGGCCAGAACCAGGCAAGAAGAAAGGGTATCCTGGCCATGAAGAGATTGAGCTAGCATTAGTTAAACTTTACAGAGTTACTGGTGAAGAGAAATATTTAAAGCTAAGTAAGTATTTCATTGATGAACGAGGGAAAAAGCCTCTTTATTTTGAAATAGAAGCAAAAACAAGAGGAGATAAATGGGATGAACAATGGGCAAGTTATTTTCAGGCGCATTTACCCGTGAGAGAACAGACCAGCGCAGAAGGGCATGCTGTCAGAGCAGTTTACCTCTGTTCTGGCATGGTTGACGTGGCTGTGGAAACTGACGATGAAAGTCTGATTCAGGCGTGCAAGAGATTGTGGGATAACATAACAACTAAGAGGATGTACATCACAGGTGGCATTGGCTCTTCCTCTATCGGTGAGACATTTACTTTTGACTACGATTTACCCAATGATACGGCCTATGCCGAGACATGTGCAGCGATAGGTCTAGTGTTTTTTGCCTACAGGATGTTGCAGATTGACCCTGATAGGCGTTACGCCGATGTTATGGAAAGGGCGCTATACAATTCAGTTATTAGTGGTATGTCATTAGATGGAAAAAAATATTTCTATGTAAATCCTCTGGAAGTATGGCCTGAGGCATATGAGAAGAATAAAGTTAAAGCTCATGTAAAATACACCAGACAGCCATGGTTTGAGTGTGCTTGTTGTCCTCCTAATTTAGCTAGATTATTGGCTTCACTAGGCGAGTATATTTACTCTGTTCGAGATAATGAATTATATGTTCACCTCTACGTAGACAGCGAAGTACAGATGAAAATTGCAGGGAATGAAGTGAAAGTAAAACAGGAAACTCAGTATCCGTGGGATGGCAGAATAGTTATAGATATTTTGCCTGAAAGAGAAATAGATTTTACACTGTTATTGAGAATTCCCGGATGGTGTAAAGATGCAAAAGTCAGTGTTAATGGAGAAAAAATAGATATAAATGGCATAATGGAGAAGGGTTATGTAAAGATAAAGCGAATCTGGAAAGCAAAAGACAGAGTAGAGCTATTGCTATCAATGCCTGTAATGAGGGTGAAAGCGAATCCCAATGTAAGGGAAGATGAAGGAAGAGTTGCTATACAGAGAGGACCTATAGTTTACTGCCTTGAGGAAGTGGATAATGGTCCAAACCTGAACAATATAGTATTACCTAAAGGATGTAAATTTGAGGTAGAATACGAAAAAGATCTATTAAATGGTGTGTGTGTAATAAAGGCAGAGGCAGAGCGAGAAAATTATGGATCATGGGGAGAAGAGCTATACAAGGCAGATGTTAATGTTTCGTATGAACCCGTGAAAATAAAATTTGTACCATATTTTGCATGGGCGAACCGTGCACCGGGCGAAATGATGGTATGGGTAAGGGAAAAGTAAAATTACTAGAAGAGGTTTTTACTGGTTTTAATCAAGAAGGTATATAAACATAAAATGGCAAAGGAACAAGTTTGTATATTGATAAAGTATATAAAACCTATTATAGATAATGTGATATTTATTTGTCTAAGTTTTAGAATAAATTTTTTAAAAACAAAGAAGGAATTTTGAATAAAATGTAGAATATATTAATTATAAATGTACGTACATCTAATATCATGATAATTAAAATATACGAACAACAAAATAACAAATCAAAGGGAGGATTTATTATGCAAACCAAGAAAAAGCCGCAAATAGGATTTTTAGGCATTATGCAAGAGTTGTACGATGATATGTTACCAGGCATTACTGAAAGACAAGAAAAATATGCAAGAGAAGTTATAGAACAACTTGAAGATGTTGCCGATTTTCATTTTCCTAAAGCAGCAAAGAATAGACAGGACATTGAACATATTGTGAAAGAATTTAATGAAAAAGACCTTGATGGTATTATGATAGTAATGCTTACGTATGGACCTGCTACAAATATTGTTAATGCACTAAGGAATAATAAACTACCTATTATGCTTGCGAACATTCAACCTGTTCCGACAGTAACAGAGGATTGGGATATGGGAGATTTGACATACAATCAAGGTGTTCACGGTGCCCAAGATACAGCAAATGCCATTTTAAGGATGGGAATTAAGTGTCCTATTATTACAGAAGAATGGCATTCAGAAGAATTTAAAAAATTTGTTGGAGATTGGGCTAAAGCTGTGCAGACAATTAAAGCATTGCGAAACATGAAAATAGCGCAGTTTGGAAGAATGCATGGAATGTATGATATTTTGGGAGATGATGCAGCCTTTACAAGAAAAATAGGTCCGCAAATTAATCAAGAATACATTGGCGAAGTTTATAGATATATGGAAACTGCGACAGAAGAGGAGATTAATGCGGTTATTGAAGAGAATAGAAAGAATTTTTATATCGATCCAAATCTTAGCGAAGAAAGCCATAGATATGCTGCAAGATTACAAATTGGATTCAAGAAATTCCTTGTAAACAAAGGATATGACGGATTTACTGCGCATTTCGATGTGTTTAAAGGAGATGGAAGATTCAAGCAAATTCCAATGATGGCTGCGTCAAATTTAATGGCTGAAGGATATGGATATGCAGCAGAGGGAGATGCTATAACTGCAAGTTTGGTTGCGGCAGGTCATGTATTGATAGGTGATGCACATTTTACAGAAATGTATGCTATGGATTTTAAAAGGAATTCTATTTTGATGAGCCACATGGGCGAAGGTAACTGGAAAATAGCAAGAAAGGATAGACCGATTAAACTTATTGATAGAGAACTAGGCATTGGTAAACTTAATAATCCACCAACGGTTGTTTTTATGGCACAACCTGGGCCAGCAACTCTTGTTTCTTTAGTATCCTTGGAAGGAGAAAGATATAGATTAGTTGTATCGAAAGGAGAGATTCTTGATACAGAAGAAGCAAAGCATATTGAAATGCCATATTTCCATTTTAGACCTTCAACAGGTGTAAAAGCATGCCTTGACGGATGGCTTATAAATGGTGGAACACATCATCAATGTTTAAATCTTGGCGATAATACACAGAGATGGAAAATGCTTTGTGATATGTTGGGCATCGAATATGTAGAAGTCTAAGGGAGGAAGAAAAAATGGCCAAGTATTCAATTGGAATAGATTATGGGACAGAGTCTGCAAGGGCTCTGCTCCTTAATCTTGAGACGGGGGAAGAAGTAGCTACTTCTGTAATGAATTATCCCCATGGTGTGATGGATGAAGAACTTCCTGATGGAACAAAACTACCGCAAGATTGGGCATTACAACATCCAGATGACTATATTGAAGTTTTAAAGAAAATAGTAGCTGATGTAATAAATCAGGCTGGTATAGACAAAGCTGATGTAATAGGCTTAGGCATAGATTTTACAGCTTGTACTATGTTGCCTATAAAAAAAGATGGAACTCCTCTTTGTGACATTCCCCAGTACAAATCGAACCCTCATTCATATGTTAAGTTATGGAAACATCATGCTGCGCAACCTGAAGCAAACAAATTGAATGAAATAGCATCACAAAGGGGTGAGGATTTTTTAGCAAGGTATGGTGGAAAGATATCTTCAGAATGGCTCATACCCAAAATATGGCAAATATTAAATGAAGCGCCAGATATCTATGAAGAAGCTGATAAATTTATTGAAGCTACTGATTGGGTTGTTATGAAGCTAACAGGTAATGAAAGGCGTAATAGTTGTACTGCAGGCTATAAAGCGATTTGGCACAAAAGAAAGGGGTATCCTTCCAAAGATTTCTTTCGAGCATTAGATGAGAGGCTTGAAAATTTGGTAGAAGAAAAGTTGTCGAAAGACATATATCCCTTAGGTACAAAGGCGGGAGAACTTATACCTGAAATGGCAGATATGATGGGCTTAAACCCGGGAGTAGCAGTTGCTGTAGGCAATGTTGATGCTCATGTTTCAGTACCAGCAGTAGGAGTTACATCGCCAGGGAAAATGGTAATGGTAATGGGAACTTCGATTTGCCATTTGGTGTTAGATGATAAAGAAGTAGAGGTCCCAGGCATGTGTGGCGTTGTAGAAGATGGAATTATACCAGGCTTTTATGGATATGAAGCAGGACAATCTGCGGTTGGCGACATCTTTGCCTGGTTTGTTGATAATTGTGTGCCGTACGAATACAAAATTGAAGCAGAAAAAAGAGGGATAAGTATTCACGAGTTATTAACAGAAAAAGCCGCAAAGCTAAAACCCGGAAAAAGTGGCCTCTTGGCGATTGACTGGTGGAACGGAAACAGGTCAGTACTAGTAGATGCGGACCTTACTGGTGTAATATTAGGAATGACTTTAACTACGAAACCTGAGGAGATATATAGAGCATTAATCGAAGCAACAGCTTTTGGTACGAGGATGATAATTGATACTTTTAATCAAAATGGAGTAAGTATTAATGAACTGTATGCTTGTGGAGGTCTCCCTGAAAAAAATCCTATGCTTATGCAAATCTATGCTGATGTTACAAATCTCAAAATTAAAGTATCAAAATCTTCACAAACACCAGCACTTGGTGCAGCAATGTTTGGAGCAGTTGCAGCAGGTAAAGAAAAAGGAGGGTTTGATAGCATATTTGAAGCTGCACGAGTAATACCCAAGCTAAAGGAAAAAACATACAAACCAATACCTGAAAATGTTGAAATATATGATAAATTATTTGAAGAATACAAACTTCTTCATGACTATTTTGGCAGAGGTATAAATAATGTAATGAAAAGGCTAAAAGCCTTAAAAGAGGGGGGTTCCAATGTTAGAGAAGCTTAAAGAACGAGTATACAAAATGAATATGATGTTGCCGAAAAATAATCTTGTTACAATGACAAGTGGGAATGTCAGTGGAAGAGATGTTGAAACAGGATATGTAGTTATAAAACCAAGCGGGATTCCTTATGAAGAAATGCAGCCAGAGGATATGGTTGTTGTTGACCTTAATGGTAATATAATAGAAGGAAAATGGAAACCTTCTGTAGATACCGCAACACATTTATATATATACAGACATCGTAGTGATGTTAATGGAATAGTTCATACACATTCTCCTTATGCTACAAGCTTTGCTGCTTTGGGGAAACCTATACCGGTGTATCTGACAGCAATTGCAGATGAATTTGGAGGGCCAATACCGGTTGGCCCATATGCAAAAATTGGTGGAGAAGAAATAGGGGAGGCGGTAATAAAATATATTGGTCGAAGTCCAGCAATACTTATGAAAAATCATGGAGTTTTTACGATAGGGAAGACTCCAGAGGAGGCAGTAAAGGCAGCAGTGATGCTTGAAGATGTAGCAAAGACAGTTCATTTAGCATTGCTACTTGGCGAGCCAGAGGAAATTCCTGAAGAAGAGGTAAAAAGAGCTCATGAAAGATATATGACAAAATATGGACAAAATTAAATTACGATAAATTTTATTATAGATACCTGATACTTATAAGGAATTATAATGGTATCAGGTATCTTTCTTAATATTTATATTTAAGATGAAAAATAAAAATGTTATAATAATATGCGGAAATTAATTTTTTAAAAACTATTCTTGATAATCGGGAAGGATGTTTAATCGTGGCAGAAAATTTACCTAAATATCAGCAACTTAAAGAATTTATAATTAGGTATATAGTCGAGAACAACTTAAATGCTCATGACCCTCTTTTTACTGAAAATGAACTCGCAGCTAAGTTTAACATGAGCAGGCATACTGTTAGAAAAGCGCTCGACGAACTTGAAAATGAAGGATGGATTTACAGAAAGCAAGGAGTAGGCACTTTTTGTGCTGACAGGTCTGTGATAAAGAAAATAGACGACAAAAATATTGCAGTAATAACCACATATGTAAGTGATTATATTTTTCCAAGAATAATAAAAGGTATTGACCAAGTTTTAACAAAAGAAGGTTATACAATATTACTATATAATACAAACAATAAAATCGAAAAAGAAATTGATATTTTAGAAAATATTATGACAAAAAATATTAAAGGAGTTATTATTGAACCGACGAAAAGTGCCCTTCCCCATATAAATATTGACTATTTTGAGCAGTTAAAAAGGCGAGGAATTCCGTATATTTTTATAAATAGTTATTATGAAGAATTAAAACCTTCATATATCATCCAAGATGATGAAGGAGGAGGCTTTGTTGTTACAGAGCATCTTATACAATTAGGTCATCGTAATATTTTAGGCATATTTAAAAGCGATGATAATCAAGGATTAAATAGATATAAAGGGTATATTAGAGCATTAAGACAATACGGCATAAAAATTAGAGAAGATAATATTGTATGGTATACAACTGAAGAAATGAGAACTAAACCGCAAGAAATGGTCAAAAAAATATTTGAAGGCACAGGTGACAAGCCATCAGCTATAGTTTGTTACAATGACCAAATTGCAATGTGGGTGATAGAGGCTTTGAGAAATTTGGGTTTAACTGTACCAAATGATGTATCAATTGTGGGATTTGACGATTCTGATTATGCAGTATTATCGGATATTAAATTAACTACAATAGTTCATCCTAAAGAAGAGATGGGAAGACAAGCTGCAAAAGTGCTGTTTAAACTGATGGAAATGGGAAATAAAGCATTTGAAAATCCTATAACTATATGTGTGAAACCTGAATTGAAAATAAGAACATCAGCTAAAAGCATTGAAGCGAAAGAAGTGAAAGTATGAAAAATTTAATGCCTATAAAAGAAATTGCAATAAAAGAAGGAGCAATTAGTGATTTAACGCACATAATCAATAAAATAGGTGTAAATTCTAAAATAATGATCGTTTGTGATAATAATACCTATAAAGTAGCCGCAAAAGAGATAATAGAGCGATTAGAAAGTAACAATTTTTTTGTTACCAAGTGTGTGTTAGAACGTGACAGTTTACTCATACCTGATGAATATAGCTTAGGAGAAGTTCTTATAAACTTAGACAAAGATACCGAATTTTTATTAGCTATTGGTTCAGGAACTATAAATGACTTAGTGAGGTTTGTAAGTTTTAAAGTGGGTAAGCCTTATGGAATTGTTGCAACAGCACCTTCCATGGATGGCTATGCCTCTTCTGTTTCGCCTTTAATTGTCAAAGGTTTTAAGCGGACATACTCAGCAATATATCCTGAGATTATAATAGGAGATATTGATATAATTTCTCAAGCTCCATATGAGATGATAACAGCTGGCTTTGGCGATGTGATTGGGAAATATACTTCTCTTGCAGATTGGTATATAAGCAGTGTAATAACAGGCGAAACTTATTCAGATGACATAGCAGCTATGGTAAAGGAATCGATAAATAAATGCGTTGATGCTTCGACAGGAATTCTGAGAAGAGACAAAAAATCGATTAAAGAATTGATGGAGGCACTTATTATTTCAGGAATTGCAATGCTTAAATTTGGCAATTCTCGCCCTGCATCTGGCGCAGAACATCACTTATCACATTATTTAGAGATGAAAGAAATATTATCTAAAAATGAATACCATCTTCATGGGACAAAAGTCGGCATAACAAGCATTATTATTTCAGAAATTTATCATTACATATTTTCATTTACAGTAGACGATATTAAAAAGTTTATGTCAAAAAAACTTTCACTAAATCGTGACGAATTTGAAGCGAGGATAAAAAATGCATATGGTGCTATAGCTAACGAAGTGCTGAGTAATTTAAATTATTTTTATATAGATGAGATAAAAAGAAAACAAAGACAAGAGAGGATACTTGAAAAGTGGGGACATATGAGAAATTGGGTAAAAATAAATGTTCCTGAGGCAGTAACCATTCGGGATTTATTAAGGAGAATAGGTGCTCCATCTAAATTAAATGAAATAGGTGTAAATGAAGCTTTACTTTACGATATGTTAAATAATGCTAAAGAAATAAGAAAAAATTATACAATATTAAGACTTGCAGAAGATATAAATTTTCCTGTGGAAAAATTATTTGAAAAAGTTAAAAAATTTTTAAGTACAGTTTAAAAATGAATAACCCTTGATTTCCACAAGATAAAAGATGTCTTTTAATTTGTGAAAATTAGATATATAATAGAAATAAATAAAATAATAACGGAGGGATAAATATGAAGTTTTTCCTTGATACAGCTAATGTAGACGAAATAAGAGAAGCTAATGCATTAGGTGTAATATCAGGTGTTACTACAAACCCATCTCTTATTGCTAAAGAAGGAAGAGATTTTAAGGAAGTAGTAAAAGAAATTACTCAAATTGTAGATGGTCCTATAAGTGCAGAAGTTATAAGTGATGACAGTGAGGGCATGATTAGAGAGGCAAGAGAGCTTGCAAAGATACATAAAAATATAGTAATAAAAATTCCTATGACGGCTGAAGGGCTAAAAGCAGTAAATGTCCTTTCAAAAGAAGGAATTAAAACAAATGTGACGTTAATATTTACAGCAAATCAAGCATTACTGGCAGCTCGTGCAGGTGCGACATACGTAAGTCCTTTTGTAGGAAGGCTTGATGATATAAATACAGATGGCTTGCAGATTATTGAGGATATTGTTACGATATTCAATAATTACGACATAGATACAGAGATAATAACTGCAAGTGTAAGACATCCTATACATGTTTTACAGGCAGCAAAACTAGGTGCACATATAGCTACAGTACCGTATAAGGTGCTTATGCAAATGGTAAAACATCCGTTAACAGATGCAGGAATAGAAAGATTCAAAGAGGATTGGAGAAAAGCTGGGCTCAAAATATGAATTGATAAAAAAGCAGGGTAGAATTAGGAAATCTATCCTGCTTTTTAAGTTATTTAAGAGTAATTTTGAGAATATAGATAGTAAGAGGTGGTAAATGTGAGAAAGCCTTTTACTACTTTGTTATATTTGCTAGTGATATTTTTTCTTATATATTGGCCTTATTACATGAATCTTTATGAAAAAGAACAAATGCAAGACAAAAAACATGAGGAAGAAGAGTTTAGAGGGATAATAACTTTTTGGGATTTTCCTCATCCATCAATAGAAGATCCCGGAGGATTTGAATTTATAAAAAGAAAAATAGAAGTCTTTCAGTACAAATACCCGGGTGTTGTCATAGATTTTGAGCCTCTTTCATACGAAAACGGATATAAAAAACTGATTAATTCTTCTAAAGAGGGTTCTTTGCCAGATATTTTACCTGTTGGTGCAGACTTTTACTTTATTTCAAATGGTTATTTAAGCCCTATCACTAAATACATTGACGAAGAATTAAAAAAACAGTACAAAGAAGGTGTTATTGATGCTTTAAAGTATAAAGGCAATATTTATGGTATGCCTTTGGGAATGTATACTAATGTGCTTTTTTTAAATGTGGATATGTTTTATGAAAAAGAAATTAAACTTCCTGAAAACGGTGAGTGGAATTACGAAGAATTTATGGATAGTATGATAAAATTGACTTATAGTGAAGGTAAACAGGATAAAAAATTCTTTTATGGATTAGGTATTTCTCTTACACCTGATAATTATAATTTGTGGGGGTTTTTACTTTTAGATGGTGCGAGAGTTTTTGACGAAGAAAAGTATTCTTTTTTTGGGCCTCAAGCAGTTTCAGGAGTGGAAAAAGTTTTGGATTTATTCAATAAATATAAGGTTGTCAATCCTGTCTCACTTGAGGGAGACAGAGAAAAGTTGTGGCAAGACTTTATTACTACTAAAAACACTGCTGTATTAGTAGAGGAGAGCTATAAAATAGCACAACTTAAAAATTTACAGTCAAAAGGAAAACTGTTTGAGTTTGATGTAGCAATGTACCCCGAAGGGGAAAGTGGTATACCATTAACTTTATCACCTAAAATATATGCCTATGGCATAAAGAAGGAAAAAAATGAAAAAAAACTTGAGATGGAGTATAAATTTATAAAGTTTCTTACAGAAGACCAACAAAAGGCGATTGAATTAGGTTATGTACCAGTTAAAAAAGATAAAATTATTGAAGATGACAAAATGAAAGTAATTGAATTAGCTACTAAATATACAAATGCCATCCCACAAATTGAAGGATGGGGAAAAATAAACAACACAGTGATATCGAAAATAAAAGAAGGAATAAAAAATAACAAAAATGCTTTTGATATAACAGAGGAAATAAAAAATAGTGTAAATCAGTTGGTACAACAAAAGTAAGGGGAATTATTTTTACTTTTTTACTGTGTCATAATATCTAAGAGTATCTCTTAATATTTCCTGGGCTATTGGCGCGGCTACTTCTCCTCCCATATAACCATTTTGTGTTGGATTTTTAACAACAACTAGTACTGCAATTTTTGGGTTTTCGACTGGAGCAAATCCAGCAAACGAGGCTATGTATTTTCCTGGAGCATAATTTTCCGTTGTACCTGTTTTTCCACCTACTGTATAGCCAGGTACTTGTGCTGCCTGAGCAGTACCTTCTGTCACTGTTTTTTCAAGTATATGTCTCATTGTATCGGAAGTTTCTTTAGAGATA
Organism: Thermoanaerobacter sp. CM-CNRG TB177; assembly: GCF_018588165.1. NCBI lineage: Bacteria > Bacillati > Bacillota > Clostridia > Thermoanaerobacterales > Thermoanaerobacteraceae > Thermoanaerobacter > Thermoanaerobacter sp. CM-CNRG TB177. Next base: position 1,554 of record NZ_JAFCAC010000088.1, on the reverse strand, counting down.
ACTTGTCTAACTATTTGAGGCTTATATTCTTTAATTATTTTATCACCGTTTTCGATATATTTTACAATATATGGAACCATGAGGTTGCCACCGTTTATCACGGCGGAAAAAGCTGTAATCATTTGGATTGGAGTTACAGCAATTCCTTGGCCAAAGGACATAGTAGCGAGGTCCACAGGATATATTTTTGATTTTGGTAAAATCATTCCACTGGCTTCGCCAGGAAGCTCAATTCCGGTAGGGGAACCGAAGCCAAAAGCTTTTATGTATTTATAAAAAGCATCAACACCTAATCTTTCAACTATTTGGATAAAAACGGTATCACTTGATTTTTCAATAGCTTGCGAAAAAGTTATGTCTCCTAAAACCGTCCAACTTCTAATTTTTCTACCGGTTACTACATAATAGCCAGGGTCATGGAATTTTTCCTCTGGTGTAACTACAGCTGATTCTAATGCTGCGGAAGCAGTTATTACTTTAAATACTGAACCAGGTTCGTAAATATCCGATACTGCAGGATTTCTCCAGTATTCCTGTGAAGGTACCTTTTGCGGATTATTTGGGTCAAAATCAGGTAAGTTAGCCATTGCAAGTATTTCACCTGTTTTTGGATTCATAACTATTGCTGTTATACCATCTTGCGGTTTATACTTTTCATAGCCATTTTTTATAGCTTTTTCTGTATAGCTTTGTATTACAGAATCAATTGTGAGGACAATATTATTCCCATTTGTAGGTTTGTAAAACTTGCTTGGAACTCCTATTTTTCTACCTTCTGCATCCACAAGAGTGATTTCACGACCAGGTACACCACTTAAATATTTGTCTAAAGAATATTCAAGGCCATACAAACCGTTGCCATCAATTCCTGTAAAACCTAATACTTGTGATAGCATTTTGCCGTTGGGATAATTTCTCATAAAAGTATCTTCTACATATATGCCTGGTATGTTAAGACTTCTTATTTTGTTGATATTTTCCAGAGGAATGGACCTGCCAAGTACAGCCCATTCTGAGTTTTTATTTGAAAGAATTTTATAAAGTGAGTCCTTGTCTATATTTAAGTATTTATAAAGTTCTTCTGAAGCTTTTTCTGGATTTTTTATAAATTTAGGAGCCGCAAATACATCTCCTGCTGGAACATTACAGGCAAGGATATTCCCGTTTACATCATAAATATTGCCCCGTTGAGGCTTTAATATGATATCAGCAGTACTTTGCCTTTCGACTGCCATGGCAAGTTTTGAAGAGTTTATACCCTGTATCCATATAAGCCTTGCAATAAGGGCGAAAATCATGATAGTGAAAAAGATAAATATGATAAAGGTTCGTTTTTTTACATATGATGTCAATTTTATTCTAACCCCTTTTTGTAAGGATTTTGTTTATACATTATAATTATACCATAGATATTGTGTGGTATAATTATATAAAAAGGATTAAAATGATTTTGCTTGATTAAATGCTTAGCAATTTGTGAGGTATTTTATTACAATTTTTAATGGAGCATTCCTGTAATGAATAAAAAATAAGGGAGAATGAACTTTGAAAAAA